>JAHBVI010000099.1 GCA_019637635.1 Anaerolineae bacterium | reverse complement strand
AATATCGCGGCGAATTTGAGGAGCGGTTGAAGGCTGTCCTGAAAGAAATTCAGGAGGCGGAAGGGCAGATCATCCTCTTTATTGACGAGATGCACACGCTGGTGGGGGCGGGTGCGGCCGAGGGCAGCATGGACGCCAGCAATATGCTCAAACCGATGCTGGCGCGGGGGGAATTACACGCCATTGGGGCGACGACGCTGGACGAATACCGCAAACATATTGAAAAGGATGCCGCCCTGGAACGGCGCTTCCAGCCCGTGTTTGTGGGGGAACCGAGCGTGGAAGATACGATCTCCATTTTGCGCGGCTTGAAGGAGCGGTACGAGGTGCATCATGGGGTGCGCATTACCGACAGCGCCGTCATTGCCGCGGCCACGTTGAGCGACCGCTACATTTCTGATCGCTTTTTGCCGGACAAGGCCATTGACCTGATTGACGAAGCCGCCAGCCGCCTGCGCATGGAGATTGACAGCAAACCGGCGGAATTGGACGCCATTGACCGGGACATTATGCAGTTGGAGATTGAACGGGAGGCGTTGAAGAAGGAAAAGGATAAGGCGAGCAAGGAGCGGCTGGAAAAGCTGGAAGGGGAACTGGCGAACCTGAAAGAGCAGAGTACGCAGATTACCACCCGCTGGCAATCGGAGAAGGCGGCGATTGAGAAAATTCAGGCGGTCAAGGAGGAGATGGATCGGGTGGGGGTGCAGGTGGAGCAGGCGCAGCGGGAGTTGGATTATCAGAAGGCGGCGGAATTGCAATACGGCCGTCTGCACCAACTGACTCAATCGTTGCAACAGGCGGAGACGCAGTTGCAAGCCTTACAGCAAGGCGGCGCGCTGCTCAAGGAAGAGGTGGGCGCGGAGGAGATTGCCGCTATTGTGGGCCGCTGGACGGGCATTCCGGTGAGCAAATTGTTGGAAGGGGAAGTGGAGAAGCTGGTGCGCATGGAAGAGCGGCTGCATGACCGTGTGGTGGGGCAGGATGAGGCCATCAGCGCGGTGGCGGCGGCGGTGCGGCGCAGCCGTTCCGGCCTGCAAGACCCCAACAAGCCGATTGGCAGCTTCATCTTCCTGGGGCCGACGGGCGTGGGCAAGACGGAACTGGCGCGGGCGCTGGCCGAATTTCTGTTTGACGATGAACAGAGTATGGTGCGCATTGATATGAGCGAGTACCAGGAGCGGCACACGGTAGCCCGGCTGTTGGGCGCGCCGCCCGGCTACATAGGCTATGACGAGGGCGGCCAATTGACGGAAGCGGTGCGGCGACGGCCGTACAGCGTCGTGCTCTTTGATGAAATTGAAAAGGCGCACCCGGAGGTGTTTAACGTCTTTTTGCAGGTATTGGATGACGGCCGTCTGACCGATGGGCAGGGGCGCACGGTGGACTTCAAGAACACGGTCATCATTATGACCAGCAACATTGGCAGCCAGTTTATCATGGATGTGAGCGACGAGGCGGATATGCACGAGCGGGTGATGGCGGCGATGCGCCAGCACTTCCGGCCGGAATTTTTGAACCGGGTGGATGAGATTGTGATCTTCCACCGGCTGCACAAGGAGCAGTTGCGAGAGATTGCCCAGATTCAACTGAACCAGGTGCGCGACCTGCTCGACCGGCGCAACGTGAGCATCACCCTGACGACGGCGGCGACCGACCTGCTGATTGAGGAGGGGTATGATCCGGTGTATGGGGCACGGCCGTTGAAGCGGGTGCTGCAAAAACGGGTGGTTGACCCCCTGGCGCTGCAACTGATTCAAGGCCAGGTGCGGGATGGCGACCATGTGTTGGTGGATATGGCCGATGGGGAGTTGACGTTTAGTGTGGTGGAAGCGGCGGAGGTGTGAGAGTGAGGAGTACGGCCGTGAAATAATCAGGTGATGGGGTCTGACGGCCGTTTCCCTTTCACGTACTGGTGAACAGCAGGCCAATTGCGGTAAACTTGCTCCTATTGAAAGAGTATGAGCAGGTTGGTTATGACGATTTGTTATGCACTGAATTTTCAGAACATATAGTTTGGCGATTGGAGAATAATAATGCGGAGGCCGACTCAACAGTTTGTTTTCCAGCACGTTTATGAGATGGCGTCGATGGTAGAGGAATGCCTGGAGAACGAAGGGTCACTTATTGAGGTTGATTGGGACGATTCGGAAGTTATTCAGGGATTAGCCAGTTTCTCGAAAATATCTCTCCTCCATCGTTACGTTTACGCCATGATCGCGGTTGAACATCGACGCGAATATCGAAAGAATGCGGATCTTTACGAAGAAGGTCCAGAATCAATCGGTAGAGTTGAGCGCCTTTTGCAATCATATGACATTCCATTTCTGCCCTACAAGAAATATAGGCCACCGATTCCCGTGGATGAAGCCACGACTCGTGAGGAGTATTCATTCCATCAGTGGTTTCTTTCTCAAGAGGCTGAATTCGAGTGGCTGTGGGAAAGATTGACCGAAGAAGTATTCCATATCCTCTTTGGAAATCGGTCATTTCTTCTTCGCTTCAATCAGGCGGTGGCAAAGTACATTCAGAGTGACAGGGTGATGATTCCCGAGACATTACTCGATGCTGCCAAGTGTTTTCGCCGGGTTTATTTGCCCTCGTGGGTTAAGGATGCGGTTTACTTCCGCGACCACGGTCGCTGTACCCTTTGCCAAGTTGATTTGTCCGGATTATTAAGTACTGACCGCGTCGATCATTTCGATCACATAGTGCCATTGGCCTTACATGGGATAAATGATCCATGCAATATTCAATTGCTTTGTGAACGATGCAATCTTAAAAAAGGTGATCGAACGGCTGTAACAGGGACCCGCTATAGTCCGTGGTGGACACAGTAGGCCACGGAAGCAGCCATTGTACCGGCTAGTATTTGAGATCGTGCCACACCTGTTTGCGTTGTTGATACTGGATACTCATTAGCTTGACGCACTCCGTTCACTTTTTCGGTGGCTGATCCACGCTTGATTTAAACCATTCCAGATCTCGTTGTACTTCTCGGCAAACTCATTGAGCCTTGTTACTTCAATGCTTTCAGGTGCTACGCCTGCCAGATAGTAGTCCACCTGATCTTGCAGCCGATGCATTTCCGCCAGAGCAATTTCATGCTCGATCCATAATGCTCTGTAATTAAAGAACGGTTCCAATGCGTTCAAGATAGTCACCGTAGCTCCAAACACAAAGGCTATGTTCCTGAAGGTGTCGGCCAAGTCTACTATCTGAAGGCCCAGCAAAACAGTCATGATACCTGAAAGCAAAATCGACGTGACCCGTATTAGAGACGCACGCCGTCGATTATCACGTTTATTTTGACGCATGTAAGTAATCGCATCGGACACTCTCTCCTTTAGAAGTGCGGCCTTCTCATCGGTTTCATTGTTGTGACTTGAACTCGACGAATGGCTAGAGCTGAGTGGAACAGACATAATAAAACTCGCTTTGTATATATGGCGATCCGAACACAGATTGCACCAAGTAAACCAACTATTGAATACGCTACAGTTGATGCAGAGAATTCTTCTTCAGGTAATGATACCTTGTCATTTCGGGAGGGCAACAGGTTGTTTTGGGTGATACCTCGAAAATGCAAAGTAGGGCAATTACCTTCATTGTCCGGGTTACACTTGTTTGTTCGCTGTGAATGCAGGCATGACACGGCCGTACTCCTCGTTACGGCCGTAGCCGACAATCAACTCCCCTGATCAACGTGCAAATCCTGTTGGTGTAATGGGAATCGCTGGTGGGGTCACGGCCGGTCTTTTATTTCTCAGGTGGATGCCAGCCCGCTTGAATCCAAAAACTTCTCACCAGTAAGGCATCTGGATCATCAGCCAGATGTAACGCTATCACGGTTGCCCGGCCTGTGGGGGTATTGCCGACAATCTTCAATCCCCCTTCGTTCCAGGAAAAATGTTCGTGCCATATTTGTGTTCTTGGATTGAACAAGGGAACAATCTGGCCTGTCTCCGGGTCTACGGCTTCTGTTTGATTCGCTTTGTGTCCATTGCAGAGGGGGCAGGCCAACCACAGGTTGAGTTCTTCATTTGTTCCCCCTTTGGACAGAGGAACAAGGTGTTCAATTTCCAGGCGAGCCATGACCAGGTGTTGTGGACTCAGGCAGTAACCACAACGATAGCCTGCCGCTGCGCGGACTCTTTTTTTGACCTTCTCAGGAATGGGTGAGCGCACGATTGATGTTCTTTAACTAAGTGGGGAAACCAGCCCTCGTTCAACAGCCACTTTTAACGCTTCGGCCTTACGCACCAGGCCGTGCCGGTAAACTTGCATTAACTCATTTAGTTGTTGCATTTCAGGCGGGGCAAGTGTGCCCTCCCGGTTTTTTGCCAGCAGCTCAGATAGTTGCTTTTGTTGCTGTTGATCCAGTTGTAGCTTTGTCAGCGCCAGCACTTGCTCATCATTCAGGCTGCTTATTGGCAAATCGGCCACGGCGTGATCCAGCCACTCGACTAAGATGTCTTCAATCGGTCGTTTGGTCTGTTGCGCCAGGGAACGGGCAGTGGAAGCGACACGGTTTGGCAGTTGGAGGGTAACAGTTTGGGTCATGGTCAAAGTATAACACATCGGTCGGGTAAAGGGGACACGGCCGTACCCCTCGTTACGGCCTTTGCAGATAATCCATTCTCCTGTTCAACGTGCGAAAACTGTGAGCGATGAGCCGACATCCGTTTGTTCAATGTGAATATGGGATGGTTATGGCCGTACCCCTCATTACGGCCGTAGCCGATAATCAACTCTCCTGATCAATATGAACGATGGGGGGTGTACGGCCGTGAGCCTTGTCTGTGTTGGTACGGCCGTGGGGGTGTAAGGCCGTAGCAGGTGAGATACTCTTATGATGCACTGGCTACCACCGGCGAGAAATCGGGCAGGGGTTCGCCAGTGATAAGGGAGTAAAGAACATCCGGGTCAATATCTGCTTCGTTGGGCCAGCAAATGGTGCCAATATCGGGATTGACCTGCACCTGGTCGAAGTATGTTTTGTCTTTTAGAGGGGCGAACACGCCAGTAAACTCCACAATCTCGGCCACATTGACAATGCCGTTTGTCCCGTCTTCAAAAAGC
Organism: Anaerolineae bacterium; assembly: GCA_019637635.1. Lineage (GTDB taxonomy): Bacteria > Chloroflexota > Anaerolineae > Promineifilales > Promineifilaceae > CAADGU01. The sequence continues at coordinate 21,997 of JAHBVI010000099.1, read as the reverse complement.
AATTGCAGTTCATAATTGGCAAGCGGTGTTACCCGTACAATATCAATTAACATCGTCTTACTCCAATGGGTCTATCGGCAATAGAACCTCTTGTCTCCTGGCCCGTCCCCAGTTTTGTCGTAACTCATCCTGGTGCAGGGCTGCCCATTCAACAACCATGCCGGTTACTCTGGGTGGCAGCTTCCCGGCAAATAAGGACAACGTTTCAATGTTCACCAGAGCCTTATAACTGCCATATCGCACATGAAAGTGTGGTGGTGGATGCTCACTATAGTTCATGGTGATAATGATACCAAAAAAGCGGCTGATTTCGGGCATGAGGGCATTATAACAGAAGTGGGAAAAAGCGGGGCACGGTCATGCCCTTGCACACCTGTTTGCTCAACGTGAATGGGGGAAGGACACGGCCGTGCCCCTCGTTACGGCCGTAGCAGATGATCAAGTCTTTTGATCAATGTGAATAATGGGGGAGTGTATGGCCGTGGGGGAGTACAGACATTACCGATACACCTCACGGCGATGAGCAATGAGCATGATGATGACAACAGAATTGTCTTCGCGGACTTCATAGACAACGCGCCAATCGCCAACACGGTAGCGAAAGTAGCCAGCTAATTTTCCGGTCAGACGTTTGATATTGGGGTGGTTGTACGGGTCACGTTGGATCTGTTCAAAACAACGGTTGAGTCGGCGCGCCAGAGGTTCGTCCGCTTTTTCATAAAACCGGTGGGCGGCGCGAGAAAGTTGAATTTCATACATGGCGGCGAATGGTGTTGAATGAAACTAAATCGCCGTTTTCCACTTGTGTTTGGGCTTCAGTAAAGGCTTCCGCAAAGCCTTCAATGTTCAACAATTCCACAGTCGCTTCATTTTCTTCGCGCTCTTCCAGGTAGGCTAAAAAGTCATTGGCGACACGTAGGCGCTCCAACGACAGGTGGCGCAAGCGCGTTTGCGCCAGATTGATTAAACTTTCTTTTTCAGTTGAAAGATTGGCTGTCATTGCTGCCTCCAAATGCAAAGATTATAAATGGTCATGGGCGAAAAACAAAGCGAGGGAACACGGCCGTACCCGACAATCAACTCTCCTGGTCAACGTCCAAAACCGGTTGGTGCAATGTGAATAGTTGGTGTGGGTACGGCCGTGTCACCACATTCATTCTCAGGCTTTCCCGTGGTCGGATTGGGCAAATCAGGCATGTTCAAACTGGTTAATGACAACTTCGCCTTCAGGAAACTCGGCCACAATTTTGAGCGTTCCCCCCATTGCCTCCAGTAACTTGCGCAGGGTGCTCACGCGCATATCGGTCTGATTTTCCATTTTGGATAAGGCAGCCTGATTAACATTCAGGATGTTTGCCAAATCTTGTTGGGTGAGGTGGCGAGTCTGGCGTAACTCTTGCAGAGCCATACTGATCAAGATGGCCTGTGCCTCATCCTCAATTTTTTCGCGTCGCTCTGGCGACATTTTTTCCTTGAGTTCGTCAAATGATTTTGCCATTATAGTAATCCTTCCTCTTCTAATGATTTGAGGTGATCATCATATAATCTGTCAGCTATCGGGATGTATGTCTCATACCATCGGTCTTGCCCGCTCTTATTGCCGCCAATCAGTAAAATGGCGGAACGCCTGGGATCAAAAGCATACAGAACACGGTATGGTTCCCCTTTATGTTGTATGCGCAATTCTCGCATATGATTGTGCCTTGATCCTTCAATGCCTGAACTGTGGGGATAAACTAAAAATTGGCCTCGGTATTCTAACAGGGTCACGATTACAGCAATGGAATCTTGTTCGCTTTCATCCAATGTGACCCACCAGCCCTCAAACTCATCCGTAAATTCAACATTCCAGTTCATAACATCACAAATAATAACCTTTCGGTTATATAATGGCAAGGTAATATGGGAAGGCCAGAGGATCAAACTGTCTCAATGTGAAGTGGAATGACACGGCCGTAGCAGCCAATCAACTCCCCTGGTCAATGTTCAAAATCTGTTGGCGCCATGTGAATAGTTGGTGTGGGTACGGCCGTTACCACGGTTGCGGCAAAAGTGGGTGATAACTAGAATTGGCTCAGGCGCCCCGGTAATGGTGGATAAAATATGATGCTCAAACTCAACGCATTTACGAAGCATATAAAAATCGCTACCCAGGAAGCAGGTTTTACCGTCACCAAACAGGAAGGGACGTTGCTGCATATCGTTTTGCACGACCAGACCATGCGCTGTGATCTGGCCCCGCTTTACCGAGCCTACCAAAACGCCCCGGAACGGCTGGACGACATTGTGCAGTCCCATCTGGCGGCGCTCAAGCACACCCTCGCAACTACCCCGCCGCCGACCGAGAAAGAAGCGGCCAATTCACTGCTGCCGCTGCTACAACAACGCCAATGGCTGCAACAAAACGACAAACGTGGTGTGCTGCCGCTGGCAACACGGCCGTTTACAGCCAACATCCTCGTCAGTTACGTCTTCGATATGCCTGGCTACCGGGCTTATGTCAACATAGACATGATGTCCCGAATGACCCATGTACCCGGTACATCGTTTGAGGACATTCACAACTATGCGCTGCAAAACCTGCGGCGACGAACGTCAGTCAACAGTTACCAGACACACGGCATTGGCGATAAAACGATGGTTTTTTGTGAAACAGACGATGGGTATGCGGCGACGCGCATTTTATTACCGGAACTGCTAGATGCGTGGCACGGCCGTATTCCCGGCAATATGTTACTTGGCATTCCCAACCGGGATTTGGTGCTTGCTTTTAGTGACCGGCATCCAGCAAAAACGGCCGTCATCCGCCAGATACGCCGCGACTGCCAGCGTCACAAACACCCCTTGTTTCCCAGCCTGCTTGTGTGGGAAGAGGGGCTGATCAAAGAAAGCCAACCTGTTCATTAGCGCCCCTAAACTGACTGGCTAACGAACCCGTTTGTACCGACTGTATCCTCCCAACGAACGCTCGCGGGGTGTCAAGATAAGGATTGTTTCGGGAGGCATGGCAACCGTTATGAAGGCCGCCTGGACGGTGCATACAGCGGGAAAATCTGCTGGAGCAAGTAGATCGATCAGGGGTGTGTCATCCATCAGAAACTCATTGGCGATCAGCACCTGTTCTGTAACGGCCGTATCAGCCGGGTTGACCAGTACGACTATTGTCTCCAGTGCCCGGTCGGTATAACGCTCAAAAGCCAGCAAACGCTCTGACGCCAGAAGCCGGAAATTGCCGATGCGCAGCGCCCGGTGCTGTTTCCGCAACGCGATCAACTTCTTAATCCAGGCAAGTTCGGGGTTGTCGTCGTGTACCAGGTCCCAGCGCATGGGGCCGCGATTTTCAGGATCGTTGCCCCCGGTCATGCCTACTTCACTGCCATAATAGATGTTGGGAGCGCCGGGCAATGTAAATTGCAACGCCTGGACCAACCGGCGAAGTGCATCTCCGGGAATCTGACTGGCGATGCGCGGAATATCATGGTTATCAATCACCACCCAGGATTTGAGCAGTGGCTCGATGCCTGAATCGCTGACCAGGCGATCCAACATGCGGCCGGCTAATGACGGGGAAATCTCTCCTGAAGCCAGCCCCAACACAATTTTGCGCAAGTTGAAGTTCATGACCGCATCAATAGACTCAAGCCATTTACCAGGGTAATTGACAATCTCGCCCACAACAAGGGAGCCGGGCTTTTCCAGGTGCGCTGCGTCGGTGAGATCCCGCAGGTAATCTGGCCCCAGTTCAAAGGCCGTGTCCAGACGCCAACCATCCGCGCCGTCACGCAGGTAGCTACGCACAACGGAGTCTGGATTTTCATAGAGATAGGCGCGCACGGCCGGGTTTTCCAGGTTTAATTCCGGCAGGTTTTGGAAACCCGTCCATGCCCGTGCCCCACCAGCAAACTGCGGCCCAATGGCGAACCAATCCCGCCAGGGGCTGGTTGGATTTTCCAACGCATCCTGAAAGATGGGGGCATTCCGCCCCATGTGATTGAAAACCCCATCCAGCACCAACTTCATGTCGCGGGCATGGACATCTATCACCAGACGCAGGAAGTCATCCCGGTTTCCAAACTCAGGCGAGATTTTCATAAAGTCCAGGGCATCGTATTTATGGTTCGTGTACGCCAGATGGATCGGGTTGAGATAGAGTACATTCGCGCCAAGCTGCTGCACATAGTCAAGCCGACTGCGGAGACTGGCAAAGTCCCCACCCCAGAAGTCTAATTCCTGACTGTTCAGCCTGGCCTCTGGCAAGTAAGCGCCTGGTTTTGGCGTCTCCGACCAATCACGCAGCACTTTGGGAGGCGGATACAGCGCCCGTTTGGCATCCAGTTGCGCTGAAGGCGCAAACCGGTCTACGAGTACCTGATAGACGATAGCGCCATTACGCCAATCCTGCTCACGCTTCACAAAGGTCTCAGGGTCATCATCTTGGGTTACTCTGTTTGTTGTCATCTTATCCTCTTATCTATTCGTTCTTCCTTTGTGCAGTTAATCCTGGTTGAAGCCCTACGCCCAGTTCCGGCCATGTCTGGAACACCTTGTTAGCTTGCCGACGCCACAATTTTAGGCGGCAGATAGATGGTGAATTCCGCGATTGGCTGCACCAGGACGCTGTGGGGCATCTGCTGCTCCTCTGCCGTGACCAAACCGGTTCGGCTGAGCAAACCAAAGTTCGCTTTGATCAGACTGGCTGGCTGCACCATTAGTTGTTCATGCCATACCCGATACGTCCCCACACGGCCGTCGCGGCGATGATAAAAACTAACCAGCGGGTGCGTCAGGTAGGCCAGACCACTTTCCGTGTCCGGAAATCCAGGCAGGCACGGGGGTGTCTCTGCGTCCTGGCGCAATACCACCATGGCCGGCGCCCACTCCGCCTCCGTCCACATATGATACCGGCTGTACCGGCCAGTCTGCGCGTCATATGCACAATCAAAGGTGATCTGGCCGGGATGCCAGGGCAGTTTCCAGATTTGCCGGGGGATGACTACCGTCCACGAGTCAAGCGTCGTGCCCAGAAACCAGACGCCGCGCTCACCCGTGACTGTATCCATGATGTAGATGCGGTAGTTCGTCTGGCCCATACGAAATTTCGGAAACGGAAGGACAGCGGAGGTGAAATCCACGTCCAGAAAAGGGACAACGGAGAGTAGGGCGTAGGCACGGCCGTTTATCTCCACCTCATCAAGCTCGAACCTGTCTGGAATCAAGCCAGAGAAACGCTCAGGAGCGACGGCATACGTGATGATAGCAAAATGCTGGAGCTGGCAAACGGCATCAATCCCCCTCACCTGGGGACGTTCGATCAGAACATCCCTGAACTTCAACGGCGTTAACATGAACCTTCCATAGAAAATTTAGCGACCAACCTCAGCCAAACTTTCCCCAAACACAATCCTGTGACCATCTGGCGTGACAATGGCAAATTCGCGCCTTCCCCAGGGCTTGTCCGCCAGTTTATGCCAGATTGCCACCCCATTCTTGACAATTTCATCATAAAGCCCCGCTGCATCCCGGACGTGAAGATAGGCGAACCACGAGTGATCCGGGACATGCGCCATGGGCATCGCATCGGGACAATGACCCAGACGCAGCTTACAAGCACCGCGACTCAAGAAGGCCCATCCATCAACGCTGAAATCTTCGGCAAACCCAAGCTTTTCCAGATAAAACCTCTTGGAAACCTCTATATCGTTGACCGCCAACACAAAGGTAGATGCCAGAATTTCGGACATATTGCCGTTCCTTTTTTCATTGCCTGCCTATTTATTGCCCAACATCAATTGCAGGATTTCTTCAACTAATGATACCTGGGCATTGCCGAAGAACAATAGCTTATTTTTGAGGGCTGGCGGAGATTCGGATAAAATAACAGCATGTGCGCCAACGCCTTTATAAACCTTGAGAGCCGCCTGGCCGAATCACCACTGGTGGAAACAATCTGGCCAATAACAACAAACCAAACTCTGAACAAACAAAAGGAAAAAAGATGATGAGAAAGCTAATTGTGGCCGAGTTTATTACACTCGACGGTGTAATACAGGCGCCAGGTGGCGCTGAAGAAGATACGGATGGTGGTTTTGCCTATGGCGGTTGGACTATTCCCTACTGGCACGACGACATCGGCGCCCATTTCGACCAGGCAATAAGCGACTGCGACGCCTTTCTCCTGGGGCGGCGGACATGGCAGGGTCATGCCGTTTTTGAGACGATTGAAGAGGGCGATCCCTTTGGTGACCAGATGAAAAGGATGCGCAAGTATGTGGTCTCCACGACGCTGCCATCGGCCGATGCCTGGCGCAACTCAACCATCATCCGGGAGAATGTGGTGGCAGAAGTGCAAAAACTAAAAGCGCAGCCCGGCAAAAACATCTACGTAGACGGCAGCAGCGTCCTGGTGCATACGTTGGCGCAGCACCATCTGATTGATGAATACAGTCTCCTGGTTTATCCCCTGGTGTTGGGTGGGGGCAAGCACATCTTTCCTGCCGGTTTGCATGTGAATTTGCAACTCATCGAAACCAAACCGTTCCCGACAGGCGTGGTGCTGATGCGCTACGCCGTAAACCACGCCTGAGGTGGGTTGGATTACAAAGTTGTTAAGCATTCTTCATAATTTTTGAACAATCGGATGTTAACCTTCAACCAATACAACATTTTGAATTGGAGGTTCAACATGAAAAACAAAATGATTCAAATTGGTGGCGTGTTGATTGCGCTGCTGGCATTGGCCGCTCTGATTGGGGCCACGATGACCTTTGCCCAGGATGATACGCCGGACACAACGCCGGCGCCGGAAGTGGAAGATACCCCCACCGTACCCGGCAGCGGTATGGGCATGATGATGGGGATGGGTCACGGCCGTATGCAAGGCCCCCGCTTCTTCAATGGTGAAAACTACGACGCGGCGTTGGCCGATGAACTGGGGATCACAGTAGAAGAGCTAAACGCCGCCCGGCAGGCGGCCAAAGAGAACGTCTTGCAGCAGTTGGTAGCCGACGGCACGATTACCCAGGCGCAGGCAGACGCCATCCTCAGCGGCGAAGGGCTGCGCAGCCTGGGTCCGCTGATGCTGCACGAGGAGATGCAAGCCGTGATTGCCGATGCGTTAGGCATTACTGTGGCCGAGTTGGAAGCCGCCCGCGCCGAAGGCAAACGGCTGCCGGAACTGGCAGCGGAGTTAGGTGTGGCGCTGGAGGATGTGCAAACGGCCGTGCAAGCTGCCCATGAAGCGGCCATTCAGCAGGCCGTAGAAGATGGCCTCATCACCCAGGAGCAGGCTGATTGGATGCGGCAACGGCATAACAACGGCATGGGTATGGGAATGGGCATGGGAATGCCTGGCGGTGGCCCACGCGGTGGACATCATGGCGGACAAGGTGGTTTTGGTGGCGGTTTTGGCCCACGCGGTGGCGGGCAGGGTAACGGCAACGGCCCGGTCGCTCCCCAAGGCTAAAATAAAAACATACGATTGTTTTGCGCAATCGCATAAACTGGAAGAGAGGCTGCGTGGCAGCCTCTCTTTTTTTATGGCTGATACACGTTATAAGCCAACACCCGATGCCGGTTGATCACCACCACCGGCGCTTTTCGCTGGAAGGTCAGGCTGATGGTGCGTAGAGGATGAATCTCCGCATGGGTAACGGCAAAAAAGTCATGGCCGGTATCCAGCAAATCATCATCACGCGCCTCCCCATGCACGTGGAGTTCGCCGCGAATGGCAAACCATTCCGTGTAAAATACCACCCGCCGTGAGGCCGCCACAAATTGCAGACGAGATGTTTGCCGGGTTTCCAACACCGACATGAACGCGATCAGGTCACGGTTGAGGTTTATCAACGGGTGACGAATCCCTGGTACCTGATAATCCGGTGACACCGGCAAAAGTTGGGCGTCGGTGAAAGGATAGGTCGCATTATCTTTGTCGTTGATGAAAACCATAAACTCAGAGCGGGGCACAAACGCGCCCTTCAACAAAAAGTTATGAATGCTCACTTCCACGTCGTAACTGCTTAATTGGGGGCCTTGTAAGGGCATGGGTTCCTCCTTATTTTGCGTAAACCGTAATCCATGACCCGTAATCGGATCACGGTTTACGGTTTACGGATTACGATTTACGCTATTCATTCGTCCGCATCTTGGTAATTGTTTCGCCGCTGAGGGTGGTATAACGGCCGTACAAATCCACCGTCAGGCAGGAATGCACCGGCAGCACCACCAGCACATCCCCCACATCCAGGCTGTCAAACGTGGCCGGGTCTGTTTTCAGGATGCCGTGTTCCTGCGACAAGGATACCAGTTTACTGCCGTACAGCATTTGTCCCCACCCCTCCTTGCTCAGGCGGGCCACACGGCCGTAAATCGTTTCCCCGTTCACCACCATGCTATCTCTGGACAAATGCACCGCGCCACCATACAAGATCATGCGGTGGTCGGCTTCATGCTTCGCCACGATGGGGCAGGCCACCCCCACGGCAATATCATCCGGCAGGCAGGCGCCCAACCGCTGCTGCACCAGATCATAAAAGACAAAATTGCCGGGGCGAATTTCATCCACGCGGCCAAAATTTTCCACCAGGCTGCACGCCGGTGTGTCGCCTACAGAGACGAGCAGGTTATGGCCTTCAGCGTGTAAGAGATCACGGGCATGGTTCAGGCGCACGGCCGTTTCGTTATAAATCGCCACAATCTCCTCGGCAGACGTGGCGCGGTAGGTGTGTCCGGCGTGGGTGAGCAGTCCGGCCAGTTTCAGGCGAGGGGCGTCGGCCACAGTGTAGGCCATATCGGCCAGCAGCTCTTCATCTTGCCAGTGAATGCCGGTGCGGCCGCTGCCCGCGTCTACCTTTAGCCAGACATGTACATCCGCGCCCAGGAAATTATTGAGGGTCACGGCCGTACTCACCGCTTCCACCACCAGATGCAGTTCCACCTCATGCGCCAGCTTGTTAATTGCCTTGCTCTGGCGCACATTCACCGGAAACGCTATCAGGATGTCGCGCCAGCCTGCCGCCGCAAAATAATCGGCCATATCCACCGAGGAAGCGGTGATCTTCGTCACGCCCCGGTCGCGGAACCAATCGCCAATGTCCGCCGACTGGTGCGTCTTAAAATGCGGCCGAAACGACACGCCACCCGCCCGCGCCCGTTCCACCATCCGCTCAATGTTGCGAATGGTTTTAGCTTTGTCCAAAAGCAATGTTGGTTTTTCGATTGGAATTACCATATTGATTCCAGTAAGCTGTAGGCCTCTTGTGCCATCATCACTTCAAAGCAGTCAGGAACAACCGGCCGTTCCCCATCATCCTCGGCCATGCCGCCACCCTGCTTCAGTTCCTCACCCAATAGATAAACCTGAAACAGGCCAACCCGCAAAGCAGCTGTCGTCGCAAATCCGAAGCGCACCAGTTGTGAATCATAATAACAGCCACTATCCTACATGCCATTCAGCCGGCCCAGGTGACGCGCCGTTAGTGCATAGCGTTCAAGCGGCCAGCCGTTTCCATAGGAATCGCTCACATCCTCCAGCCACAACAGGGCAAAATTGCCCGGCAGTTCGGCGGCGCCATAACAACGTGGGGCAACCATGCCCTCCGGCAGCGTCTCCAGAAAATCAGACTGGTAGAGCAATAATTCGCGCCGCCAATAGTTCCAATGGGTCTGGTCATCCCCATCGCCCATGTTTACCCAGCCCACGTTGGCCGGTGATTGTATAATTTTCAGAATAGCTGACCAATTGGCCGGTCCCTGGTGATCCTGCCCCACACCCGCGAAGCGGTAGAGTCCCACACTCACCGGATTGCCCGCACCGCCTCCCAATTGGCTTACGTGCCAATCTTGAATTTGGAAAGAGTCGCGCTGGAGAGATTGACGGGCAATTGCCGTCAACTGAGATGGGGTGATGGATTGAAGGATGGCAGAATCATCTATTCCCATAATTTTCTCGGCAACTTAACTACAAACAAACAGTGGCGCACCTAAATCAGCCCCATATCTTTGGCTTTAAGGGCGGCTTGGGTACGATCGCGCACGCCCAGTTTGCCCAGGATGTTGGTGACGTGGTTTTTGACGGTGCCTTCGGTGATGTAGAGCGTGTTAGCGATTTCCCGGTTACTGGCCCCGGCCGCCAGATGTTGCAAAATTTCCAGTTCTCGCTCGGATAACGGTTCGACGAGTTCGGATTGGGCAGGGGCCGACGGCCGTGTCCCCATCCGGGCAAACTCCGCCACCACCTTGGCGGCAATGGAGGGCTGTAAAAAGGATTCACCTCTGGCGGCAGCGCGAATCGCCTCATACAGCCGCGCCGAGGGTACGTCTTTGAGCAAATAACCGACCGCGCCGGCGCGCAGCCCGTCAAACACATCTTCGTCATTGTCAAAGGTGGTCAGGACGATGACGCGGGTGGTGGGGTGGCTTTCCATGATGCGCCGGGTGGCGGTGACGCCATCCAACACGGGCATCCGTAAATCCATGAGTACCACATCGGGTTGGAGATTGGCAACGGCCGTGACTGCCTCCTCCCCATTGCCCGCTTCCCCCACCACGTCTATATCAGCCTGCACCGACAGAAGTGTGTGCAAACCTTCCCGGAACAACGCCTGATCATCCACCAGCAAAACCCGAATCGCCATGCCGCAGATAATACCACACCTCCCCCATCGTTTGTAGTAGACGATTCATCGCCTGATGATGGCGATAAATCGCCCACTACAAACAGCACAAGGCGGCAGTAACCGGCGGCCTCTGCTATAATGTCGCCGGAGGAATTCGTGGCACAACTGCGCATCTTGCTCCTGGGATCACCCCAGATTGAATATGATGGTCGGCCTACCGACACAGACCGGCGCAAGGCTGTTGCGCTGCTGGCCTATCTGGCGGTCACGGCCGTGCCCCACACCCGCGACACCTTAGCCACCCTTTTCTGGCCGGACAGCGATCAATCGCGCGCTCTGGCCTACTTGCGCCGCGCCCTGTGGGAAGTCAACAACATGGTGGGCGAAGGCTGGCTGGAGGTAAGCCGTGACCATATTGCCCTCCGGCGTGATGCAGATGTATGGCTGGATGTGGCCGTCTTTCGGGCACTATTGGCCGATGGAAGCCAGACGGCCGTCAGCCAGGCCATTGACCTTTACCGGGGAGATTTTATGGCCGGTTTCAGCCTGCGCGACTGCCCCGATTTCGACGAATGGCAATACTTCCAGGCAGAAACGGTGCGGCGTGAATGGGGGGCGGCGCTAGAATCATTAGCCACACAGTTGGCCGGACAGGGAGAAGTGGACACGGCCGTCACCTACGCCCAACAGTGGCTCAACCTCGATCCCCTGAACGAAGCCGCACACCGGCAGTTAATGCGCCTGTATGCCCAATCCGGGCGGCGCAGCGCCGCCATTCGCCAATACCAGCAATGCGCCCAACGTTTACAGGAAGCGCTGGACGTGAACCCGGAACCGGAAACGACCGCGCTCTATGAAGCCATCAAAACCGGCGCATTTGCCCACGAACCGCCCACTTTTCCCCAGCCCATCGTTACCCTTCCCCGCGACCCGGCAACGGCCGTCGGCCAGATAGCCGTTGCCCAACCACCACTCGATAATTTACCCCTGCTGCCCACGCCATTTGTCGGGCGGCGGCATATGCTGGAAGAATTAGGCCACGTGCTAAACGAGCCACAGCACCGGTTGGTGACATTGGTAGGGCCAGGCGGCATGGGCAAAACGCGGCTGGCGATTCAATTAGCCCAGGAGCAGCGAGCGGCCTTTGCTGACGGCGTCTGCTTTGTGCCTTTAGCGCCGCTGGAATCGGCGCGACAAATGGTGGCAGCGGTAGCTAAAGCCTTGCACTTCACCTTTAATGACCTGGACGAACGCAGCAGCCCCCGCCAGCAGTTGTTAGATTACCTCACCGGCAAACGCTTGCTGCTGATATTGGACAACATGGAACATCTGGTAGACGGACTGGCCCAAAACGGTGAGGCCACCTTACCTCAGGAAATCCTGGCAGCCGCGCCCCAGAGCAAGATCATCGCCACCTCGCGGGCGCGGCTGAACGTGCGCGGGGAGACGCTGGTGACAGTGGAAGGGATGGACGTGCCGGCCACGGCCGTGACCACCCTCACCGCCACAGAACTGGAAACCTACAGCTCGCTCAAGTTGTTTGCCCTGACTGCCGGCCGCATCCAGCCAGAGTTCCAATTAACGCCGGAGAATCTGGCGCTGGTCACAGACATTTGCCGCCTGGTGGAGGGGATGCCATTGGCAATTGAACTGGCGGCAAGCTGGCTGGAACTGCTGTCGCTGGCCGAAATAAAGGCCGAAATCAGCCGTAACCTGGATTTTCTGGAGACAGAGTTGCAGGACGTCCCGGAGCGGCAGCGCAGCATCCGTGCCGTGTTTGAATCTACCTGGCGTTTGTTAAGCCCGGCCGAACAAGACGCCTTCCCCCGACTTTCGATTTTTGTGGCCGGTTTTACCCGCGAGGCGGCGCAGGCGGTGACAGGCGCTTCCTTGCGCGTGTTGATGGGGCTGGCAAACAAATCGTTGATCCGGCGGGGGGAAGACGGCCGTTACACCATTCACGAACTGCTGCGCCAATATGCCCTGGCGGCGTTGCAGGCGCGGCCCGAAAGCTGGCAGAAAGCGCAAGCCCAATACAGCGACTATTTCCTGCGCTTTTTGCTGGCCGAGGGAGAAAAGATGACCGGGCCGGAGCAGGTGGCGGCATTTGCGGCCGTGGACGACGAGCGCGCCAATATGCAAAACGCCTGGCGCTGGGCAGCCACCCAGGGGCAGTATGAACGCCTGTACCAGACATTGCCGGTATTGATCATTTTCTACCATGCGCGTTCCTTCACGGCCGAAGATATGGCGATGTTGGATACGGCCGTGCTGCCTTTAATGCAACAACAGCAGCCGGAATTTGACCTTTTTTTGCTGCAATGCCGGGTGCTGCGCAGTTGGTTTGCCTTTGACCTCTTCTTTTACACCTCCCAAACCAACTGGCGTACTGCCTTGCAAGTAGACGAAATCTACCAGTTTGCCCAAACGCACAACTTAATCGGGCAAATGGGCCTCTGGCTGTCCGCATTGGGTTCGCTTTACACCTACGAAGTGGATTTAGAAACAGGCATTCAGATAATGCAGCAGGCCTATGAACAAGTGTGCCTGGCCGGACAACCCTGGGAAATTGCCAGCGCCGCTCATGCACTCAGCCAGGGATACATGAATCTGGGCAACCTGGAAGAAGCGGCATTTTTTCTGGCTGAGAGTTTGCAATTGAACCAGGAAATGCAAAATGTGTTGGGCTTGTATCATTGCCTGGACGCGCTTTCTTTCCTGCATACGTTACAACACAACTACAGAGCCGCTCTGCAAACAGTGGAACAGATTCGCCCATTGGTAGCCAAGATTGGCAACCCGCTGGGCGGAGCCTATATCTGGCTGCAACTGGGGCGCACACTTATGAACGCCGGGGAGCATACCTTGTCTGCCGAGGCATTTCTGAAGGCGCGCGAGACCTATCAGGAGGCAGGATTTATTCCCGGCGCCCTCTCTATGGCTTCGTGGGCCAGCATTGCCTTCACCCGCGGCGGTGATCTGGCGCAGGCGTTGTCTTTGCGTCAGCAAAGTCTGGAACTGCCCGGCGGCGTCCGTACTGTCTTGCTCGCCTGGCACGAGTGGGAGATGGGCGATTTGCTGCGCATCATGGGGGATGGGGAAGGGGCGCGGCATTGGTATGCCCAATGCCGCCCGTTGATGGAGCAGCTTGATCCGCTGGGAGTGGCTTATTATTACCGGGGGATGGGCGACCTGGCGCTGGCCGACGGCCGTGACGCCGAAGCCATGCAACATTTTGAAACCTGCTACCAGATTGTGGCCGGCCTGCTCACGTATGGGCAGCGCATTTTTCACGAGTGGACGTGCGCTTATGCCCTGGCCGGGCGCGGACGAGCAATGGCGCGGTTGGGCAACACGGATGAGGCCCATGCGCTCCTGGTGGAAGCGTTACGGCTGGCGCACAAACAGGCGGAATTGGGACTGAGCCTGATTGTTCTGGTGAATCTGGCGGCGGTTTGTGGGGAACAAAAACGCTGGCGCGAAGCGGCTGCCCTGGCGGCGTTTACGCTGGAAAACAAGGCCACCTGGTACGAATTCCGCCAGTTAGCCCAGGCGGTTCTGGAACAGGCGCGGCAGCAGCTAACAACAGAAGAAGCGAAAGAGGCAGAGGGACACGGCCGTAGCCAGACGTATGACGAGATTATGGCCCAATGGTTGGAGATGTGAGGAAGGGGGAGATTGGGAGATCAGGAGATTGCCAATCTCTCAATCTCCTCCCTCCTCTGGCTGAGGCAACGGCCGTTTGTAGACCTCCCCCGCGTGCTGCCGTTCGATCTGCAAAATGACGTAGCGCCCCACCACATAGACCAGCACCACGGCTACCACCAGCAGTCCCCGCACCGTATTAGAAAACTCCAACCCATACGCGCCGATAAAACTCATCAGCACCACGCTGGGCAGGCGGCCAAAGAAGTTAGCAATGAGGAATTTACGGCCGTCCATGCCAGACAACCCGGCCACAAAATTCATGGCGTCAGAGGGGAAGACGGGCAGGATAAAGGCAATGGTGAAAAAAGTGATACCCCGTTTGTCGGCGATGGCCTGCCATTTGTCCAGTGTGGGCGCGTCTACAAATTTGCCCACTAACGGCCGTCCGGCCTTCTTCGCCAGGAAAAACGCAAACTGGCTGGCCGTGACCACAAACAGCATATTCAGTACCAACCCCGGCAAAAAGCCATACAGATACCCACCGGCCAGTACAAAAACATGCCCTGGGATGAAGGCAATAATCACCTGCAAATAATGGCTGATGCCCAACACCAACGGCCCCAAGATACCAAAACCCTGAATGTAGGCGCTCACCGCTTCTTGATCCTGCAAGATGGAAAAAGCGGCCAGCGTTTGCCGTTGGAAATGCCAGCCCAGCAGTCCCAGCAAGGTGAGAATAATAGCCGCCACCAACACCCCCCGGTACTTTCGGGCAGCATCAACGATGGTGTCCTTTGCTCGCGCCAGCGAAGTACCCGGCAGGGGGCCGGTTTGCATGGGATATTTGTTCTCGTTACTTTGTGTCATAGGTTGTAATCCTTGCCGGACGGCTGTTGGTGATGGTGATAGTACGTGGTTACGGCCGTTGCGTTGTCACTGTCCGCAATCCTACAGACAGTACGCGGCGCAGGCAACAAAATGGGTGGGGAAATGGGAGGGAAATGAGAGATAAGTGTTGGGCGATTGGGTAATTCGCCCTACAGGACTAATCCCTCTTTATCGGCGCACCCAGGAAGAAGCGAATGGCGTTTGGCAGCCGTCTGGCCCAGGCCGATTCATCATGGGCATGCCCTTTGGCTTCAATGTGCAGTAGATGGCGGGTGGGGCGGTACCCTTTTTTGACGAGCAGGCGTTTCATGTGGCGCACACGGCCGTAATACTGCCGCGACCGTGAAATGAGTACGTGCTGATCCGGCCAGAATCCCCCCATCTCCCGCGTGCCCGCATCCAGATAAATTTTCCCCTGCTGAAACGGCGCATCTTCTACGTAAGGGAAAATAGCTCCCTGCGCAAACCATAGCGAGGGACTCATCACCCCGGCAAAACCAAAGGTTGCCGGAAATTCAAAAAAGCCATAAAGGCTGATCAATCCGCCCATGCTTGACCCCATCAAGCCTGTGTTGCGTTTATCCGGCAGCGTCCGAAAGGCGCCATCCACCATCGGTTTGAGCGTATGGGCAATAAATTCCAGATACGCCTTCCCCTTGCCGCCGCCATAGTGATGGTCACGGAACGGGCTGTATTCATCCATGCGCGCCGCGCCCATGTTGGGAATGCCCACAATAATGGCTTCCAGCCCTTCGCTGACGCTTAACCGCTCCATTGTTTCGTCCACCTGCCAATCGCCAACGTAGCTGGTGGCTTCGTCAAACAGATTGTAACCATCGTGCATATACAGCACAGGATAGCGCCTGTGGGAATTGTCGTATGAAGGGGGCAGGTAAACCAGAATGTCGCGCTGGTTGGCGAGTTGGGGACTGCAAATATCTCTGGCTATTTTCAAATTGCCGACGACGGTATGGCGATGTCTTTCATAATAAACGTCGTGGTACTCTTGCCAGTGTGCGGTTTGTGCGGTTTTTAATTGGGTTGTCTGCAATGTTCTACTCCGCTAATCAGGGTGAGTGATCGTTGATGGTGGGCGCAAACTACGCCAGGAAAGCGTGCCGTTTGCGTCGTTGGCGGCGTATAAATCGAATCACCACCACCCCACCAATAATGAATAAGATAGCCGCCAGAATGGGCACAAAAATTGCCAACAGGGTGACGACAACGGCCGTGACATCTTCCAACAGACTGACGGCCCAATTCCCTGTACCCACGGTTGAGGCCGTCACCACCGGCCGCGCCGTCATCTTGACCGAATGCACGCCCCCGGCTACCAACAAACCGGCAATTAAAGAGACGGCCGGATGGATCTCGGTAATCAGGTTGGCGCTGGCGGCAAATAAAACAGCGCCGGCCGCCGGGCGAATGAAGGTTTGGATGCCATCATTCAAGCTGTCTACCGCCGGTATTTTATCCACCAACATCTCAATGATCAGCAAAATAGAAATAATGACAATAGCCCACCATTCCCCCAACAGGTTATAGGGTTCGGCCAGTTTGAGCGCAGGGTCGCCCACTGGATAATGCGCCAGGACGGCGACAATCAACAAGGGAATATAGGCATTGAGGCCAGAGGCCCCGGCTAAACCAAAAGCACTGATAATGTTTAACATATTACCCTATTAAATACCGGGAAACCCGGTGATTGTGCCAAAGGCTTGCAGGCGGATAAAGGTGAGAACGCCCAACTGCGCAATGGCCAGAAGTAAACAAATGGTAAGGGGCACGGCCGTGTCTTGCCACCGCCTGGCCCGCCCATCACGCCGCAGCAGCACCAACAGCATGACGGCGTTAATACCCATCAGCACCAGCAGTTGCCCGGCCACGCTGGCTAACGCCAGTACGTATAACACGGCAGGTTGGTTACTCAGAAGCAGCCACACGGCCGTGCCCGCCACCAGGATCATGCCCGCCAGTTCTCGAAAATTGCCAATCGGCGACTGCCAGCGCGCTTCGGCCCACAGCGTTTGGGCCAGCACCGGAAACAGGAACAGCCCCATGGCCAGCCCGGCGCCCATGCCCGTCAGCAGCCGCAGCCAGTTACGCGGCTCATACACATGGGGGAATGCCGGGAAAAAGTGGGTGTAGGAATTCACGCCATCCACCCCCATAATGCCGATAAACCCGATGAGGGTGAGCAAAATGGGCAGGCGTGGCAGCGCGCTCCAACGCGCCCGGCCCGCCAGCAGCAGCGTCAGGAACACCAGAAAGACGCCCAGATACATGCCGGTACAGCGGGCGCATAGGGGAAACTGACGGCCGTAAATGGTGAATGACCGTTCCGTGATGCGGTGGCACAGGGCCGCGCCCATCCAATCCGCGCCATTTAGCAGGTGGTCATGGGGCATGGCCGTGGGGTCTGTCACCGCATAAAAGGCCATTACCACTGCCGCACCCAGCGCTACCACCACCAACAACGACCGGCGACCAACATAAGCACGCCATTCGGACAGCCAGACGGCCGTTTTGTTCGGCGACGTCATCTAGGCTGCCTCGTCCGTCTCGTCTAGGGCCGGCGCCAGAAAAAAGAACCAGGCGGCAGCCGCTTCCACCGGGTGGCGCATATCTTCCACTCGCCCCAGATAGGCGTCCCGCCCCATGCGCACGTGTCGGTAAATCTTGCCGTCGTTTTCTACAGAGGCCACATAATCATCGGGGCCAAACTGATGGGCATAGATGCGCTGTTTTTCATCCACGCGGCCCATATATTTGTCGGGGCCGGTTTGATGGGCATAAACTTCACCTTTGGCATAGTCCACCCGGCCAACGTACACATCCGGGCCAAACTGTTCGCCGTAGACACGGCCGTTGCTGGGATCAATTTTGCCCACATACGAATCGGGTGCATTGTTCCGGTGCCTGTATATTTTTGCCATCTTAAAACTCCTGCGTCATTTGGAAATGACCGTAATGCGGTAGGAGGCTGCTTCGTAGCCGAACTCCTCCAACCAGATGAGGTACAAACCCGTTTCCGGCAGGGTGAAATCGAGAATTTCCTCCTCCACATATTCCAGTTCGTCACCATCATCGTCAGACATTAAATCCGCATTCATATCATAGAGCGAGATGAGGATGAGTCTGTTGGGGTCGGTGGTGGTAGTGATGTCAATGACATCCTCCGCCTGACCATAAAAGTACCAGAAATGGCGATGGTCGGCAGCCATTCTATCTTGCCGGGTCAGGCCGCTAGAAAGGAGGCCGCGTGAATAGAGAACCACCTCCGTCTGGTCGCCCACAATGGTCATAAAGTAAGCCCCGGAACGGCCGTTTGTCTCATACACCTGAATAATGTAAGTCTTGGCGGGGTCTACGCGCAGGTTTGTAATCTCCTCAAGCTGTCCGGCAGGGGCGTTGTCTTGCGTCAACAATAAATTATCATCGCCGTCATAAACGGCCACCGCCACGTTCATGGAAGGTTCAGCCACCACCCCAATGGTGATCACCTGGCTGCTAATCAGGGTGATCGGCCAGTTTTGTTTTTGCCAGGCGCCTAACGTTTCCAACCCATACATGGCCGCATCCGGGTTGATGGGATCAACTTCGACAATGGTGTATTGGCCCGGTTGGGCGGTAACGGTGGGTGTGCCCGGCGCGGGGGTGCCTTCGGCGGGGGTTGGCGTCAGCGATGCACCGGGCGGCGGCGTATTGGTCAGGGTGGGGGTCAGGTTATTCTCGCCAGGGCCGCCGGGTGTGAGCGTCACCCCGGCAGCGGGAGTCCCTTCACCTTCTTTGGTCTCTTCGCCGGTAGGCGTGGATTCTATGATGGGTGATATGCCATTCGTGGCGGTAGGGGTAGCGATGGTAGAGGCCGGCGGTGTGGTCAATTCGGGCAGCGTGGGCGTGGCCGTAATTGGCAAGGTAGAGGTAATGGGAATATCTGGCGCACCGGGGTCATCGTTCCCATCTTCAGTCGGCACGGCCGTCTCCTCTCCAGGTAATCGGGTGCTGCCGGCAACGGTGACACGGGCTAACTGGGTGGGGGCCACAATTTCCGTCACCCGCAGATACCACACCTGGCGGGGCACGGCCTGTTTGCCACAGCCCACCGGCCCCTCCCAAAAACGCCAGAAGCCATTCACCGTCAATGGCGTGCCAGCGGCGATTAAGGTACGCAGTTGGGAATCAAATCCACCGGCAGCCACCATCACCACTTCGTTTTCTAATTCGTCCTCCGTTCCTGCTTCCGCCTGGTCATTAGCTGCCAACAGCCAGCCGGCCGGGCTGTGATGCGTCTCACCATTGCACACCAGCAGCGGCGACTGCTGGTAATTGCCCGAAAGCTGCAAAAACTGCCCGGCGAACGATTCCGGGTCAGCGGCTACTTCTGCCAGCGACACGGCCGTTGGCCGCCCACTGTTGACGATGGCGACGGCCGTGCGCCCCATGTCAAACGGCGTGGGTGTGGTGATCACCTCCTCTTGACCGCAAGCGGTCAGGCAGAAGGCCAAAATCAGAAAATAGAGAATAAATGATTTCATCATCTCCTTATTTGCCCTGTGGGGCGTGCCAGGTGGCTATTATAATACCACACGAACCCGAACCGAAATGGAATGGGGCAATTGTTAAGGATAAAGCGATGCACTATAACGACACAATTTTGGGGACTGCAAACATTAGTGAACCGGTGCTGGCGGCGTTGATGGACACGGCCGTGCTGCAACGGCTCAAAGGCATTATGCAGCATGGCATCTCCGGTCTCATCGGCGTCACCGCCCCCATTACCCGGTATGAACATTCGGTGGGGGCCATGCTGGTGGTGCGGCGATTGGGTGGTTCGCTGGAGGAGCAAATGGCGGCGCTGCTGCACGATGCCAGCCACACCGCCTTTAGCCACGTGATTGATTACGTGGTAGATGGCCACGATGACCAGAGCTACCACGATGAGATGAAGGAGCATTACCTGGCGCAAACGGAACTGCCGGCGCTGCTGGCGGCCTATGGGTATGACTGGCGGCTCTTTTTGGACGAGGCGGCGTTTCCGCTGTTAGAACAACCATCGCCCCGGCTGTGCGCCGACCGGCTGGATTATTTTTTGCGGGATGCGCAGGCATTGGGGCTGGCTGACGCCGGGCAAATTCAGTTTGTGGTGGAGAGCCTGGTGGTGGGACACGGCCGTATCGCCGTCAATAATCTGGAAGCCGCGCGCTGGTTAGGTTACACTTACATCCAGGCCGACGACGCCAGTTGGGCCAACTTCCACGAGGTGGGTTTGTACGAAGTAACCGCCCAGGCCATCCGCCGCGCCCTCGCCGTCGGCAGCATCCACGAAGCCGATTTCTGGCTGACCGACGAACCGTTTTGGCACAAACTCCATGACAGCGATGACGCCGACCTGCAACAATGGCTGAATCTCATTTCCCCCCAAACCCGCTTTGAATGGGACGAAATTAACCCCACCTTTCGCGTCAGCACCAAACTGCGCGCCATTGACCCCGATGTGCTGGCCGACGGCCAACTCATCCCCCTCTCCACCCTGGACGCCGACTTTGCCCATTACCGCCAGGACTATTTGCAGCGCAAACAAGGCAAATGGCCGATGCGGGTTGTGTCCGTGAACCGTAATCTACCGTAAGCCGTGAGCCGTGACTCGATTACGGATTACCGATTACGGATTACGAATCACGAATCACGGCCGTCCCTCCAGACTTTTGGCCATATATTCCCATCCAGGCGCCTGGGTTTGATGAATGATCGCCTGCTCCGCCGCTATGTCGTATTCAACGGCGTGATGGGTGATGTGCCAACGGCCGTCGGCCCATGTCAACACTCCATATTTTGCCCGTGTGTCTGCATCCGTCGGAATACTCACCGAACTGATATTGGCTAATATCATGCCGCGCCACTGCCGGATGTTGGGTAAATGCACATGCCCATAAGCCATCACAGCGCAGGTTACATCAGAAAACAGTGGATCTAACTCCTCATCAGGCTGGCTTTGGCTCACCTTGCCAAAACGCTGTTGCTGCACCTCGTCTGTGGGCATAATCGGGCGCTCCACATCTTTGGGGTTGGCATGGACAATGAGCAGATCATCACCGGCATTGCTGGTGGGGCTGATGCGCAGGCTGAACGGCATATCACGCAGCCAGGCATACTCGCCATCTGAAAGCTGCGCCCGCGTCCACTCGCTTTTGTCATTAAAGGCTGCATACCTGGCTTTGGCGTCGTCATCGGCGTCATCCGGTGGAGCAAGCGACTGACCTACCGCCAGATCGGTATTGCCGTGAATGGCAAAAATATCCTTGCGGGATTGCAAGAGGGTGATGCAGGCCGACGGCCGTGCGCCCATCATACACAAATCCCCGGCAAAGACGATCACATCCGGCGCCTGCCGGTCAATATCCACCAGCACTGTCTCCAGGGCGGTCAGATTTCCATGCACGTCAGAAAAGATGGCGATTTTCACGAGGTTTACTCCTTTGTTTGAGATTGGAGATCGGAGATTGGAGATTAGAGATTGGCTATCATCAATCTCCAATCTCTAATCTCCAATCATAACACATAGCTATAATGGGCGACATGCGCAAAGGATGTATGGTGGGAATCTTGGTGACGATTTTTGTGGCGATCACGGCCGTACTCGGCTGGATTGCTTTTCCCCGCGTGGTAGCGGCTTTGCCCGCCCAGGTGCGCCTGTATTTGCCCGAAGAAGTGCTTCGTGCCGCCAGCACCCCGCTGCCCACCGCCCTGCCCGCCCCGGTCTTTACGCCCCAATCCGTCGTCCTCATCCCCACGCCGGCGCTGCCCACCAACCCCCCATCACCCACCCCAACGATACCCGCCCC
>JAHBVI010000098.1 GCA_019637635.1 Anaerolineae bacterium | reverse complement strand
TGTCCACCCTTCCGGCGGGGCAGAAACAACGTCCTGGTGGGCCATGAGCATGACGGGTTCTAATTCTGGCCGACGGCCGTGCCAGGTATAAAGCAAACTGTACCCATTAGCGCCCTCGCGCTCTAGCTGTTGGTGAACGAGGGGGTACGTTTCGGCCAACATCTGGTGCAGTTGGCGGAAGGCTTCGGGGTCAGGCGTGCCGATGTCATCCAGGGGGGCGGTGGGGCAGCGCACGGCCGTTGCCAGATGGTGGGCGATTTCTGCTTCATCAACGGATACGGCCGTGAACGGCTTCACCGATCCCTGCCCCCGCTGAAACAGGATCGTCCGCACCACCACATACACGGTGGTCAGCATGAGGATGATCAGAATGGCGTATAGAATATTGAGGAGCATAAAGGACTTTGTCCTTTATCAAATCGTTCGTAAAACGTAAAACGTAATGGCTGAGGTACGTTTTACGCTTTACGTTTAACGTCTCTAACCCGCAAATTGCGCCAATGTCATCATCAGGGCGATGCCAAAACCCAAAACCAGGAAAAGACCCGTTTCCCGCCCGCCATGCTCAAATGACTCCGGTATCATCGAGTCGGTCAGCATAACAAACAACGCCCCGGCGGCAAAGGCGTCAATTGCCGCCCCGGTCACGTCTGGGAAAAGCTGCGCCAGGCCATAACCCAACATGGCCGCCAACACGCTAAAGACACACACCGCCAGCCATAACCGCGTAATTTTGCTCCTGGCCCAGCCGCTACTGAGCATCCCGGCTGTGCCACCCAACCCTTGTGGGACATTGCTGATGGCCACGGCAAAGATAAAAGCGATGGAAACCTGCGGCGAGTGAACCAGTGACAGGCCAAGCACCAGCGATTCCGGCACACCATCCAGTAGAGAGCCAAGCAAGATGCCCGTGCCTGAACCACCACCCTGACCGCCGTCTATATCCAGGCGGTTCTCGCCGCCCATGCCATCAACCCATTTATCGGCAAAATAAAAAGTGAGGGCACCGGCCGCCATCCCCAGCCCCACAAAGTAGGCCGATGGTGCTTCCTCAATGGATCCCAGAACAAGCTGGTAAGCGGCGGCGCTGATGATCGCGCCCGCGCCAAAGGCCATGATGAGGCCAGTCCACTTCAGACCAACCAGATTGCGGTAGGCCAGCACCATGCCAATCAATAAGGTCGTTGTCGCCAGGGTGCTCCAAAAGATTGCTTCAATCATCCTATTTCCCTTATTTCTTAAGGCCAACCAAAGGCCAACCACCGCGCTGTCTGCGCAACAATTCTCAGTTTGCCCGCCATCGCCTATGAATGAATTCATAGGCTGGTATAAAAAACGTGCTGAAGCACGTTAAAAGAGACGCCACCAACGCGCTTTAGCGCGTTTTTCATAGCAGACGCCGATTTCCAATCGGCGGCGCTGGCGATAAACACGCCAAATTGAGAATTGCTGCTGTTGGCGGCGTTCATCAGCAGCGTCTCCCGCTTTCATAGCGGTTCGCTCCGCAATTGGCGTTTGCTAATGGCCCGCCAGACCGCCTCGACCACCCAGGCCAGAATAATGGTGGCGATGAGGATGGCAAAGGTTTGGGGCGCGGTGATAAGGGTGTACCAGGCAAAAAGCAAGATAGCCAGAGAAGTGGTGAACAAGGCCAGATAAAGCATGAGGCGCGAAGCGCCGGTCTCCTTGACCATGCGCAAATGGGCAATGGTGATCAAGACAAAAATGACCAGGGCGACGGCGCTGCCGATGGAGGCAATGGCGCTCACATCAAACAGCAGGGCCATCAGTAGGATGAGCGCCCCGGAAATGACCAGCCCTTGCGTGCCGCCACGCCGCCGCTGCTTGCCAAAAACAGGTGGTAGATGCCCATCTTTGGCCATCGAAAAGGTAGCGCCAATGGAGGCGTATAGCTGGGAATTGATCGCGCCGGTGGTGGCAAAGAGAGCAGCGATGGAGATCATGGTATAGCCAAACTGGCCGAAGATGGGTAGGGCGGCCGCAGCCAACGCGGTGTCCGCATTGGCAATGACCTCATCAACCGTCAGTGTGCCAAAAACACCGACGGCCAGGGCCACATAGAGGGCCATGGTGAAACCAAGCGAGATGTACATGGCACGAGGCATGTTTTTCTTTGGATTTTCCAGGTCGCCGCCGGTGAAGGCGATGACGCCAAAGCCGAGGTAGGCAAAAAAGGTGAGGGCGACACTGGCGAAGATATAGCTAAAGGGAGGGTAATTGGCCGGACTGAGCAGGGCGGGGTTTAGCTGGAGCAGCATGGCGATGGCGAAACTGCTCAAGACGACGAGGACGATGGTGACAACGGCCGTTTGCGCCTTGCTGGCTGCCTCTGCGCCAATGGTGTTGACGAAGGTGAGCAGAATGACAATGACGGCCGTAAAAATCTTGTTCCAGATGGCCGCTGCGTCTGGCCCTAAGAGCAGCGAGGTGGCGTAGTTGCCAAAAGAGACGGCCACCATGGCGGTAACGATGACGACGGAAAAGTAGCCCAACATGACGATGCCACCGGTAAACAAGCCGCTGCCATAACCACGCACGATCCAATCAATCAACCCCCCGGCCGAAGGATAACGCGCACCCAATTTGGCAAAGGAGTAGCCCTGTAAGAGGGCGATGACGCCGCCGATGAAAAAGGAGACCCATACGGCCGCCCCGGCTATCACCCCCGCTTCGCCAAACAGGGCAAAAATGCCTGCGCCCACCATCGAGCCAATGCCGATAAAGACCGCCCCACGCAGGTTCAGGGTTCCAGTTTGGGCTGTGTTTTCCGTGTTCATGCTTCGTCCAGGTACTTTGCTTCCAATAACCCAACGGCCGTTAACGTTTCAATCGCTTCGGCAACGGCCGTTTCCTCAATCAGTTCCGCCACTGCCAGGGTACGCACCACATCGGCGGCTATCGCTGTCTTGATCGCCTCCGCCTCCGCCAGCGTGGCCAGCGTATCCAGAATGGCCGCATTTTGTACCTTCTCCGAAAGTGCAATCGCGTCCGCGGCCTCAGCGATGGCGTTCAACTCCTCGCCTACCATCACCAGCGATTCCGGCGTGACGAACCCTTGCGCCAGGGGTACACCGCCCGCCCGCCGAATGGTAGCCGCCAGCGGAATGGCCCAGGTGTGTTCAAACATCAACACGCCAAACGCCTTGCCAGGCGGCAAATTCTCCATCGTCTGGCGGATGCCTTGATAATCCAGCCCCAACGAGGCGGCGGCGGCGGCCAGAGTGCGTTCGACGGTGGCGGCCGTAATATCACCCATCGCCACCTCATCCACACCCAGAAATTTGCCCAGCACACGGCCGTACTCGACCGTCTCTGCGGCGCTCAGCCCTTCCATTTCCATCGCCTGAATCTGCCCATCGGCGCTTTTGCGGGCTACAAAAGCATCTATCAGGCGAATGACACCCCGGCCACGCAGATGCAGCAACTCGGCTAAAATCTCGCCGCGAAACTGGTCGTCACGGTCAAATCCAAAAACGATTACTTGAATAGGGCCTACTTCCATTTTCCCTCTCTTATTGCCCGTAAACCGTTATCCGTAGACCGTAATCCGTAATCCGTAAACCGAAGCCCGATCACGGATTACGGATTACGGGTCACGAATCACGACTCACGAATTACCTCAATCCCCCAGCGTCGCCACCATAATCGCCTTAATGGTGTGCATCCGGTTTTCTGCCTGGGCAAAGACGATGGAGTGTTCGGATTCAAACACCTCTTCGGTTACTTCCAGCCCGTCCAGGCCGCTCTTCTGGTAAATCTCTTCACCCACCTTCGTTTCGCGGTTGTGGAAGGCAGGCAGGCAGTGCATGAACTTTACGTGTGGGTTGCCGGTCTTTTTGACGGCCTCCATGTTCACCTGATAAGGTTTGAGCAGCCCAATCCGTTCGTCCCACACCTCTTTCGGTTCACCCATAGAGACCCACACATCGGTGTAGAGGAAATCGGCGCCCTTCACACCTTCGTCCACGCTTTCCGTCAGCGTCAGGCGCGCCCCGGTTTGGGCGGCAATTTCACGGCAGGTGGCGATCAATTCGTCGGCCGGCCATAAATGTTTGGGGGCACATAAACGCACATCCATGCCCAGTTGGCAGCCCATCACCATCAGCGAATTGCCCATGTTGTTGCGGGCATCGCCCAGATAGCAGTAAGCAATCTCATTCAGGTGTTTGTCGGTATACTCCGTCATCGTCAGCACGTCGCACAGCGTTTGCGTGGGGTGGAAATCGTCGGTCAGCCCATTCCACACCGGCACTCCGGCATACTGGCCCAATACTTCTACCAACTCCTGGCCGAAGCCACGATACTCAATGCCGTCATACATCCGCCCCAGGACGCGGGCGGTGTCTTTCATGGATTCTTTGTGCCCAATCTGGGAGCCGGACGGCCCCAGGTAGGTGACGTGCGCGCCCTGGTCATAGGCGGCCACTTCAAAGGCGCAGCGGGTGCGGGTGGACGTTTTCTCAAAGATCAGGGCGATGTTTTTGCCCCTGAGCCGCTGCTGTTCATAGCCGCCATATTTGGCCGCTTTCAGGTCGGCCGACATTTTGAGCAAGAACTTGAGTTCTTCAGGGGTGAAATCCAACTCTTTCAGAAAGTTGCGGTTTCGTAAGTTAAAAGCCATTTTTGAATCTCCTTGTGTTTGTAGTAACCGCTTTAGCGGTTAGTTAAACGACTAAAGTCGTTACTACAAACCAAAACTAGAATATTTGACCAGGAAAGAATACACCGATGCTCAAGACAAGGGTATAGATCAGAAACAGGACAACCAGCAGCGGCAGGGCAAAACGCAGCCATTTATCATAACGCACCCGGCCGAGTGCCAGACCGCCCATGACCACCGCAAAGGTGGGGTTGACGATATTGAGCAGGCCGCTGGCGGACTGGTAAGCAGTGACAATCAGGCTGCGATCTACGCTGGCAATATCCGCCAGCGGCGACATGATGGGCATGGTAACGGTTGCCAGGCCGGAGGAGGAGGGGATGAGAAAACCAAGCGGCAGATACAGCAACGACATCAGGTTGATGAAGGCCACGCCGCCCAAACCGGCGACAGCGCTTTCGGCCCAGTAGAGGATGGTATCAATGATCAAGCCGTTGTTCATAATGACGCTGATGCCCCGCGCCAGGCCAATGACCAGAGCCACGCCGAGCATGTCCCGCGCCCCGGTGATGAAGGTTTCGGAAATGCCCGCTTCGCCCAAACCGCCGATGATGCCGATCAGGATGGCAAAACCGAGGAAGAGGGCCACAAATTCGCCAAACCACCAGTTCCATTGCGGCAGGCCAATGCCCAGGTCTTGCCAGGGGATGACGCTGAAGACCATGATGAGAAAGGCCAGACCAAATAGACCCAGGATGGCTTTGCGTTTGCCGGTGAATTCGGGCATAGCATCGGCGCTGCTGCGGAGGAACCGTTTTTCGTTTTCTTCTTTGAGTTCATAAACGAGGGATTTGGTGGGGTCTTTTTTGACTTTTTCGGCATAGCGGGAGACAAACACGATGCCTACGGCCGTGCCCAACACCAATATGATAATCCGCGACACCAACCCGTCGGCAATGGAAATCCCGGCAAAACTAGAGGCCACGCCGGTGGCAAACGGATTCACCGTAGAAGCCAGTACGCCAATACCCGCGCCAATCATAATCACCGCCACGCCTGTCAGGGCGTCATATCCGGCGGCGATCATCACGGCGATGATCAGGCCGTAGAACGCCAGCGACTCCTCCGCCATGCCATAGCTGGTGCCACCCAGGGCAAACACGCACATCAACACGGCAATCATCCACCGTTCCTTCCCTTTAAGGGCTTCAGTAATCTTGCCGATTCCGGCGTCAATGGCCCCGGTGGCCATGGTCATGCTCAAAAAGCCGCCAATGACCAGGACAAACAAGGCCACATCAATGGCCCCATACAGTTCACCCACATTGTAGACGCTAACAGACCCATCCTCGGCTTCCAGGCCATACATGCCATTAACCGGAGCCATCAGGCCATCCCGAATGATGCGCTGCGGATTGGCTTCTACCTGGTGGTAGCTGCCGGGAATTGGTTCCCCCGCTTCGTTTTTGTCATACTGCCCGGCGGGAATGAGCCAGGTGGCGATGACAACCAGGATGAGCAGGATGAATAAGACGGTATAAGCGGTGGGGAAGTTGAATTTTCTTTTTTCTTCTGTTTTGGTCATGGTTAAATCCTCCTTCTGGATATGCAGACCTGACAGGTTTCCAAAAACCTGTCAGGTCTATCATTCGGCGTCCAGACATTCCACTGATAACAAGGGCATGCCCAGGCTATAGACGCTGTTCAGAACGCCCAACAAGGCTGCCTGGTCTACCAGACGGCCGGTTAATGTGGTTACCGGCGCGCCTTCCGCTGCCCCGGTAACAGAAATCGTCATGCCCCCCATTTGCTCCGACCAGCTATTGTCCAGGACTCCTTGCAGGCGCAGGCAATAGGTGGCGGGGGTATGTAACCGCAGAAACTGTTCGTGCTGATGCATCTGCTTGCCTCATCATTCTTTCCCGGCATTGGTGAGAGGTAATCCGTATCCGTGATCGGTAATCGGTGATGCGTGACCAGAGAGAACGTCACATGTCACACGTCACGGTCTGATTGACCCTGGAATTCACAAGAAGCCAACCCTGTATAAAGCATACTGGTTCATAAAGAGAGAACCGAGCGCCCAAAAGTTGTAAAAAAGTGCTATCTTCTGGATAATCACATTTGGTAGCTGAGGCGGCACGGTCTGGAGATTGGCCGCAGCCAGAGGACGGTCATTTTGCGGAGAAAAAGTAGCGTAACAGCGCCTTTGATGCGCACAAAATTTTACCGGCCGCCTGTGCCTGAGAATCTAACATTGCGTCCCCGGCTAATTGGAAAGCTCAACCAGGCAGCTACACGGCCGTTAACCCTGCTCAGTGCCCCACCCGGATTTGGTAAATCTACACTCGTGAGCGCCTGGCTGCGGCAGTGGCGAGGGCCGGCCGCCTGGTTATCGTTAGACCAGAACGACAATGATCGGCGTCTATTCCTGGCTTATTTTTTGGCGGCCGTCAGCAACATGGCCCCGGAAATGGGCACAGCCACCCAGACGCTGCTGGATGGGCCGGTGCTGCCGCCTACGGCCGTACTTGTGGCCAACCTGATTAACGACCTGGATGACCTGTCCCAGGATGTGGTGCTGGTGCTGGACGATTATCACGTCATTTCCAATCGAGACATTCACAATTTGGTGGCTGCCCTGCTGAACCACCCCCCCCGGTTCATGCACCTGGTCATTGCCACCCGCCATGACCCCCTGCTGCCTCGCGCCTTCTTGTTGGCGCAGGGCAAAATGGTGGAAATACGCGCCCCGGAACTGGCGCTGACGCTGGCGGAAACGGCCGTCTACCTGCAACAAACCCTGCCCACGCCGCCCGACCCGGCCATCATCTCCGCACTGCACATCAAAACAGAAGGCTGGATTGCCGGCCTGCGCCTGGCGGTGCTTTCTTTGCCGTTTCAGGCTGATGCGGATTCCCTGGCGGCCCATTTTCAGGCCAATAACCGGATGACGATGGATTATCTGGTGGCCGAGGCGTTGGCCCAACAACCGCCGGAATTTCAAACGGCGCTGCTGCAAATATCCATTTTAGAGCGTTTTAGCCGGGAGTTGTGTACGGCCGTGTGTTGGCCCGCAAACACAGCAGACGCCGCCGAGAACGGTCAGAAATTTATCGCCTGGCTGGAAAAGATGAACCTCTTTCTGGTTCCCCTGGACGAAGAGCGGGAGTGGTATCGTTTTCACCACCTGTTTAAGGATCTGCTGCACCACCAGTTGCGTCAACGTTACAACCTGGCGCAGGTGGATACCCTGCACGGCCGTGCAGGGCGCTGGTTTGCCCAACACAAGCTGCCCATAGAAGCCATCCAACATGCCCTGGCCGCCCACGATACCGGGCTGGCTGTGCAGATTGTGGCCGAACGCCGCCAACACCTGATGAACCGGGAAAAATGGCCGTTGTTAAACCGATGGCTGCACCTGTTTCCGCCGGAGTTGGTAGACCAGGAGCCGGAACTGCTGCTGCTGCGCGCCTGGATTTATTACAGCCAGTGGCGCTATGCCGATTTGCCGCCCATATTGGAACGACTGGAAAATTTGCTGGCTCAGGCGCCGGAAGTTACGGCCGTTCGTCTTGGCGGTGAAGTAGCGGTGCTGCGCAGCCAGCAGTATTTTTGGACGCAGCAGGCGGCGAAGGGTTTAGAATGTGGTCAACATGCCCTGGCGCAGTTACCGGCTGACCACAGCCATGCACGGGGTGTGGCCTGGGTCTTTTTGTCCGGCAGTCGGTACTTAATGGGTGATATGGCGGCGGCTATTACCCAAACACAGCAGGCATTGGCGGCCGAACAGGGATTACCGGGGGCCATGGCCACACGGCTGCTGCCCGCGTTGGGCTTTTTGCATCTGGCGGCGGCGAATATGCCCGACCTGACGACAACGGCAAACCGCCTGCTCTGGCTGGCCGAAGAGCGGGGGCTGGCGGAAAGTAGCGGTTGGGCAAATCATTTTCTGGGCGCTGCCGCTTATTGTCAGGATCATCTGGCGGCGGCAGAAAGCCATTTTCTGGAAGTGGTCCGCCGTCGCTATGTAGTGCATGGCCACGCCTATGCCCAGAGTGGTTTTGGGCTGGCGCTGACCTACCAGGCGCAGGGGCGACTGGCTGAAGCAGTAACGATGGCTGCCGACATCACAAACTATTGGGCGGAGATGAAAAACGCCCCGCAGCATGCGAAGGCGCAAACTTTTCAGGCACACCTGGCGTTGTTACAAGGGGAGACGGCCTTGGCCCTTTCCTGGCTGGATCAGACCACGCGGCCGCGCCAATTGACCCCCATGATGGAGTTTTACACGCCGGAAATGACCTGGGGGCGGGCGCTGCTAGAACTGGGGAAATGGGCTGAAGCAGAAGCGTATCTTAATCGCGTCCAACCCTTTCTGGAATCCACCCACAACAGCCGTTTTCTGGTGGAAACGCTGGCGCAGCGCGCCTGGCTCAATCTGGGACAGGGCAAAAGGGACACGGCCGTAGCCACTCTGAAACAGGCCATCTCCCTGGCGGCCCAGACGCGCCTGATACACCCCCTGGCCGATTATGCCGTGCCGCTGCATCCCCTGTGGGATCGGCTGGCCCGGCAGCAGTTCATGCCGGAATATCTGGCGCGAATTCAGATGGTTCCAAATCTAACGGTGCAACCGGCCCATGGAGGCCCCCCCCCGCCCACCAATGGTCATCCCCTGCTGATTGAGCCGTTGACCAACCGGGAAATGGATGTGCTAACCCTCATGGAAAAAAGGCTGACCAACAAGGAGATTGCTCAGGAATTGTGCATCTCCGTGGTGACGGTGAAGCGGCACACCTATAACCTGTATCAAAAGTTGGGGGTTCACGGCCGTCGCCAGGCCGTTAACGAAGCACGAAAGTTAGGGGTAATCCCGTGATGCGTGAAACGTGAAACGTGACCGGAATGATCTCACGCATCACGCATCACGCATCACTACTCATACGCCAACGCCCGCACAATGTCCAGCTTTGCCGCCTGGCGCGCCGGAATGAGCGCGCCCAGGATGCCAAAACCCAACCCCACCACAATCGCCAGCAAAATACCGGCATAGGAGAAGGAGAAGGGCAGGATCAGCCCGACCATACTCATCGCGCTCACCAGGATGTAGCTCAGCCACAGGCCGGTCAGCAGCCCAAACAGGGTGCCGGTGGCCGCCAGCAGCAGACTCTCGGCGGTGATCATGCGCCGTACCTGACGGCGTGTGGCCCCCACCGCCCGCAGCGTGCCAATCTCGCGGGTGCGCTCCAATACGTTGATCGCCAGCGTGTTAATCAGGGCAATCAGCGACGGTATCGCCAGGATAATGAGCAGCACATACATGCCGTTGAAGGCCGCCAATGTTCGTTCCATCTGCGTTTGCCATTCCGCCAATGAGTAGAAGGTAAAGGCCGGATACCCGGAGGCGATCTGCTGCAAACCGGCAGCGACCTGAGCCGCGTCGGCGTTGGCGGCGCGGTCCACCATCATCAGCATATCCGTCGTCTCGTTAAAATCCTGGGCCAGGTTGGCCTGGGAAATGTAACCGGTGGCCAGTTTGAAGTTCAGGAAATCGCCGCCCACGGCCACCACCTGGTAGGTTTGAGCGCCGTTCGGTGTTTGCAGGGTGAGCGTGTCTCCTACCGTCACGGCGTTTTGGGCGGCGAAGATGCCGTTGACGATGATGGCCCGGCCGTTGCCCAGTTCGTCATACACCATGTTCTCATCTCCTTTGGAGAAGATCAGCCCGGCGATCTGCGGGTAGGTCACGGGATCAATGCCGATCACCTGCAAATCGGTGCCGTCAATCTGGCTGGTGGCCAGGCGCAGCGTGGTGATTTTTTCCACGCCGGGCACAGCTTCAATGTCGGCCGCCATCTGCTCGTTCGCGCCAATGTTGCCGCCGCCCAACACCAGCGAAGGGGGCATAAACAGGTAATCGCTGCCCAACGTGGTATTCACCCACTCCATCAAGCCGCCTTGCATGGAGAGAATCAGGCTGCCCATGGCCACCAGCAGCGACAGGCCAATGGTGATGGTGGAGGCGGTAATGGCCGCCCGGCCCGGCTGCCGCGTCAGGTTGCCCTGGGCAATTTGCCCTTCGCGGGCAAAAATGATGGTGAGCAGGCGGCCAAAGATGCGCGCCAGTGGGTAGATGAGCGCGGGCAGCACCAGCGCCAGCCCGACAATCAAGAGCAAGATACCGAGGGCCGCCAGCCCCACCGTTCCCGGCAGCAGCGTCAGGAAGGCGATGACGATCAAGACCGCGCCCACCATGGCCCCACGACCGGCGCGGCGGCGTTCCACTTCGGCCAGCGACGGCCGTAACGCTTCCAACGGTGACACCCGCATCGCCGCCAGCGCCGGGAACAGCCCGGCCAACAAGGTAATGCCCACGCCCAGACCAATGGCCAGCACAAAGACCCAGGGTTTCAAGACGGGGCCGCTGACACTGGTGCGCATGAAATCTTCCAGGATGGATTGCATCCCCGTCAGCAGCCCGGTGGCCATGAGATAACCGAGGGCGATGCCGACGGCCGTGCCGATCACGCCCAAAATCAGTGCCTCCGCCAGGATCAGGCCCAGGATGGTTTTGCGCGAAGCGCCAATGGCGCGCAACATGCCGATGTCGCGGCGGCGCTCCACCACCACCGTGCGGAAGGTGATGAAGATGATGAAGCCGCCCAGGGCAATGGCGATAACGCCAAACATGTTGTAGATGTAATTGGCCGCTTCCATAGCCGCGGCGAATTCGGAACCAGTGGTGGTGCCGCCCACTTTGTAACTGTCGCCTAGCGCCGACAGCACGGCGGCGCGCACGGCGTCGGCATCGCTGTTGGCCGCAAAACGGGCCTCGATGGTGTTGATTTGCCCCGGAAAATTGAAGACCGTTTGCGCCGTGGCCAGGGGGATGAAAACTTCTTCGCTGCCTTGCAACGGCCGTCCGCTGGTAATGCCCACGATCTCGAAATCCATCACGCCGGTTGCCGCCGGTAAACTGAGGCGGTCGCCCACGCCCAGGCCGGTGTTCTGGGCCAGGCTGTTGGCGATGAGGATGGCGTTTTGATCGGCGGCGGTGAGCAAACGGCCGTCGGCCAGCGAAATTGGCTCGACCTCGGTGACGGTGGTCGGGTCTACGCCGCGCACAATCAGGAGGGTGACGGCCGTGCCGTCCTTATTGACGAGGGCCTGTGAAGTAGGCAGGGCCATCGGCCGCACCAGTTGGGGCGAGACGGCGGCGACGCCGGGAATCTGGCGCACCTGGTCAGCGACGGCCGTGTCAAACGGGCCGCGCGTCTCACTGGAAACGGTCAGGTCTACCTCATCCGCCATCGCCGATAGATTGCCCTGAATGGCCTGCCGCATGGCGGGCAGGATGGCGTTAAAGCCAACAATAATCATCACTCCAAACACAATCGCCATCAGGGTGAGCGTGGTGCGCAATTTCCGTCCGCGCAAATAACGTAGGGCTAATTTAATATGGAACATTTTGATTTACCTCCATCTGGTTGCAAGTAGCAAGTGGCAGGTTGCAGGTACTTACTTGCCACTTGCCACTTGCCACATGGCACTCCCTACGCCATCACCGCCAGCTTTTCGCGCACAACGCTTTCTTCATAATGCCCATCATCAGACAGGCGAGTGTCATCCACAATGGTGCCATCCTTGAGGAAAACGATGCGGTTGGCGTGGGCGGCAATGCGTGGGTCATGCGTCACCATCAGCACGGTGCGCTGCCACTCATGGCTGATCTGTCGCAGCAGGGCGGCGATCTCGTCGGCGGCGCGGGAATCCAGGTTGCCGGTGGGTTCGTCGGCCAGCAGCAGGGCCGGTTCGGCCACCAGTGAGCGGGCAATGGCTACCCGCTGCTGCTGCCCGCCGGAAAGCTCGTCGGGGCGATGGTGCAGGCGGTCGGCCAGCCCCATGCGCGTCAGCCACGCTTCCGCCTTTTTGTGGGCGTCGGCCTGTTTCAGTCCATCCAGGATGAGGGGGAGGGCGGTGTTTTCAACGGCCGTCAGCACCGGGATCAGGTTGAAAAATTGAAAGACAAACCCAATCTGGCGACGGCGCAGGGTGGTCAGGTCGTCGTCTTTCAGGCCGGACAACGGCCGTTCATCCAGCAATACCCGGCCCGACGTGGGCTGATCCAGTCCGCCGACCAGATGCAGCAGGGTAGATTTGCCACAACCGCTCGGCCCCATCACGGCCACAAATTCGCCGGGTTGGATACTCATGTTGAGATGGTTCAGGGCGGTCACGGCCGTAGCCCCCTGCCCGTACACCTTGGTTAACTGTTCTGTTTTGACAATGCTCATTTCATATCTCCAAATAGGGCAGCGAGAGGCTGCCACTCCAATAAACGTAATCGGTAATCCGTATTCCGTAATTCGATTACGGCTCACGGATTACGGATAACGGCTTACGGTTTACCGATTACCCTCCACCGGCGGCCGGCCGCGCGGCCGTTCTGCCGGTTCGGGGATAGGCTGGCGGCTAATCTCGTCCAGCCGCGCTTCCACCATTTCCAACCAGCGCAAATCCGCTTCCAGGTGCATAATCGCCTGATCCAGCAGCAGGATATAGGCCAACTGCGAAGCCGGATTCACCAGGCCGCGCTGCGCGGTCAGCGCGTGCAGTTCCCGATACAACCCGGCGCGCTGCGTGTAAATCAGGCGGCGCGGGTCGCCATCGGCCACTACCAGGCTGAGCATGAGCTTGAGAAAAAACTCATCCCGACGCCGGTCACTCAGCGATGGTTCGTTAAACCACTGCCGCAGTTCGGCCAGCCCGGCTTCCGTAACCACGTAAATGCGCTTTTCCGGGCCGCCATCCTGGGCCACGCCGTCTTCCGCCACCAACCCGCTCTGTTCCAGCCGGTTGAGGGTGGAATACACCTGCGCCGGTTTGATGTCCCAATTCTGCTCGCCGCCGACCATGGCTTCAAAGGCATCGTGCAGTTCATAGCCGTGCCGGGGGCGGTGGGCCAACAATCCTAAAATGGCGTTACGTACAGACATAAATTTAATTAGTAATCAAGTTAATAGTTTAGAATGAGGGAAATTATTAACTAAGTTTCTAGTTTTGTCAATAGGCAATGGATGGAAAACGGGTAAGCGGATAAGAAAAGCCTGGCGATTAAAATGTCGCTCACGTGACGCTTCGTCAATAGGGAGATGTGAAGATGCCTGTTATAATGGAGCCAATTCAGTTCCTAGGAGGCACAAATGACAGTTGACACACCAGACGTTCCCGGTCGCACGCTGCATGATCGCATTTTCAAGGAATTTTTACACCGTTTCTTGCCAGACTTTCTCCGACTTTTTTTTCACGACGAGGCTGCGCGATTAGATTTTGCTAGTCTGACCTTTCTTGACCAGGAGTTGATTATCAACTTGCCGGAACAGACCTTGCGGATCACTGATGTGGTCGCCGAAGTGGCTACCCTGGCAGGTGAAGGGGAAGTCATCATTGTTCATGTAGAAGTGGAAGGCCGTGCCCGGCGCAGTTTACCACAACGCATGTTCGAGTATTACAGCCTGCTCCGTATCTTGCGGCAGAAACGGGTGCTGCCGCTGGCGTTGGTGCTGCTGCCCCAGGCCGGTGGCGTGGGCTGGCAAGTTTACCAGGAGACAGTACTGGGCCGCAGAGTGGTGGAGTTTCACTACGGGCAGGTGGGACTGCGCGATTTGCACAGTGAAGATTACCTGGGTGATAATCCGGTGGCAGCCGCGTTGGCCGCCTTGATGCAGCCAACCCATTTGCATCTGGCAGAGGTGAAATTAGCCGGTTTGCAGGGCGTGATCAAGAGTGACTTGACAGAAGGAGACAAGCTCTTTTTAATAGACGTTATCGAAACATATCTACCACACGAGAAATTACCGGATGCAGGAGAACGAATTATGCAAGCATTACTGGATACTGAATTGACCTGGGGTGAAAGACATAAGCTAGAAGGCAAACTGGAAGGTAAACTAGAAGGTGAGCTAGAAGGCGAAATCAAGGGGAAGATGGAGATATTGCTACGCCAGTTGCAGCGCAAGTTTGGCCCATTGCCGGCATCCTTTGTGCAGCGGTTGGAGGCGATTGACGACACGGCCGTACTAGACGAATTGAGTGATCAGATACTCACGGCCGTAACCCTCGACGACATCATCTTACCGGAATAGACGGTATGGCGTAGCCTGCGCTGGCTACACCATACCATCGCTCTTCCATCAATCCCCGGCGGGGGCGGGCAGGGGGCTGCCCTGGAGTTCGGCCAGCCAATGTTTGAACTGGCGGT
Organism: Anaerolineae bacterium; assembly: GCA_019637635.1. Lineage (GTDB taxonomy): Bacteria > Chloroflexota > Anaerolineae > Promineifilales > Promineifilaceae > CAADGU01. The sequence continues at coordinate 12,669 of JAHBVI010000098.1, read as the reverse complement.
AAACAGAAGCGGCGCCGACCAGTTCCGGTTCGGTGATGGGTAATGCTTTGGGGTGGAGGATAAACGGCCGTGTCTGATACCCGCCCATGCCGCCATGACAACCAATCAACTCTTCAAAGGCGGCCACTTCGTTGGTTTCCACGTTGTAGAAGCTGTTGATGTATAAGTCGGGTGCGTCCGGGAACTGGTTGTACCGTTTCAGGTGGCGGGCCGCATTGGGGCCAAACCCGGTCAGCGGGTTCTCGCCTTCAATGCGATCATCGTTGAGGTAGTAACGGCCGTTTTTGCCAATCACCACCCCCTCATGTGCCGAGGATTGCACCATCACCCAGCCAATGCCTTCATGCTGCACCAGATTTTCTAGCAGGCCAGGGAACAGTCCGTCAATTTCTTCCAGGGTGACACGTGTATCCCGTTTTGTGCCATAAACCAGGCCCAAATTCCCGGATGCCAGCACAATGATGCCGGCTTCCGGTTTCAGGTCGTCGGCCAGTTCCTCCTCACCAACCTGCACCTGACCGTCCTGCACACTTTTCCCGGCGGCGCGTTTGATCCATTTGCCGGACTTTTTGTCATTTTGCATGACATCGTTCACCACCACGTTCACATGTCCCCAGGATTCGTTTGTTTCCATGATGCCCTGCACCAGGAAATCTCTGGCATGTTGCTGCACCAGTTCTTGCAAATCCAGGCCGTACCGTTGTTTGAAGGTTGGTCCACCGCTCTGCCCATGATCGGAGAGGACGACCAGGTGATACGGCCGTGCCCCATCCGCCGCCACACTCTCCAACCGCACAAACTGCTCATCCAGCTTGCGCAAAATGTCCAGCGCGTCCAGCGATTCCACCCCCGAATGGTGGGCCACTTCGTCATAGCCCACAAACGTGGCATACGCCGACTTCACACCGCCAAACATATCGCCAATGAGCGTGTACACATTCAACTCGCGCATGATGACGGTGGTGAACACGCGCAGCAGCGGATATTTGCCGCCGCGATGATGTTTGTCCATGATCGGTACCACGTTCTTTTTGCGCGCCTGGCGAAACTGCCACTTTTCCAGAATGATGTCCCACCCCATCAGCAACATGGTGCGGGTGATGTTGTAGGGGTTGGCGAAGTAAGCGTAATAATCGGTCATATGCAGCCGGGAAAAATCTTTCATCACGCTGGCGGTGACGCTGACAATGGGCGCGTCGCCGGAGACCAGATTGCCCCGGCTGGCGCCATGTGCCACCAACAGCCCGTTGCCATCGGAATGTTCTTTTTCCAGCCGGGCCACTTCGTCCGGGTTGCTGGAAGCGATGATCTGTTTGCGTTTGCGGTCATACCAGCGGAAGGCAGGGATGTCTTTATTAGAACCATGCAGGATGCCTAGCTGGCTGGCCGAGGTTTGTGAGGACATATCCGTTTCCCACTCCACCAGTTCATACTCGCCAGATTCCAACCATCGCTTCATGGTGGGGGCATAACCGGCCGCCATTGCTTTTTCCAATACCGGTTTGGCCAGGCCGTCAATTTCCAGGAAGATGATGCCGGGTATGTGGGTTTCTTCCGGTTTGCCAATTTGTTTGGCGCGCCGTTTAACCACGTTGCGGTAATAGGAATTGTCGTCATCAATGGTGAGTAGAGAGCTGGCAATGGCGTTCACGGCCGTCAACCCCAACGCTATCCAGATGGCCGTGCCCACACTGGCGACTTCAAAACTGGCCGAAAGCTCACCCGCCAGATAGATGATGACGCCGTTAAGAATGAGGGCCGCGATGCCCAGCGTCAGCACGGCAAAGGGCAAGATGATATAACTGAGAATGGGCCAGAGCAGGGCATTGAGCAGGCCAATGAGCGCCGCCGCAATGACGGCCGCGCCAAAACCATTGAGTTGAAATCCATCCAATATGAGGGACATCAAAAATAACGCCAGGGACTCGATGGCCCAGATGACTAAAATACGCCACACGGGCTTTCTGCTTTTTGGGCGGGGTTTGGTTTTCATTTTCTCCTCTTTTCAGAGGTAATTGGGTAATTGCGTAATTACCCAATTACCCAATTACATTACTCGACCGTTTGCGCCTGAACACGGCCGTCACGCACGGCCGCTACCAGCGCCGCATAATCCCGTTCATTCTGGTCCGCATACGCCACCGCAAAATCGGCCAGCGCGTTGGCGAAGGCGCCGCTCTTGCCCATGTAGGCAGAGAGAACAACCGCATCGCCGGAGCGGGCATGGGCGCGCGCCAATGCCCGGCCACACAATTGGGCATAGTTGTGCAGATTAAACGGTTTCATAATCTCCACCACCGGTTTAATTTTGGCGTCGCGCAGTTGGCGCAGATAAAAGGGGGCCGTGCGGATTCTTTGACCGGTCGTCCAGCCCAGGAACATGTCACTGGCCGCCTGCATCAACCGCTGACCGACGACCACGCGCTGCCCGGCGTGGGCATACGGGCTGGCCCCGGCATATGGTTCCAAAACGGATTGCCGCGCCTCCTTGAACTGCAAAAAGAGGGGATCATCGCCCGACATCAGCAGCACAATACCGCAGAACGTGCCCACGCTGCCCACACCCACCGCCTTAAACGCCGCATCCGCTATCTGATACCGATCCAGTAGCAGGCGTAGTTCAGGTGATACCGAGGCTTTGTACAAATCAAAAGAGCGTTCCAGTCCGGCCCGAAATTCTTCATCGCGCATGTCGCCATAGTGATAGATGAGCGGCGGCTGGTCAATAATACGCGCCGGATAGCCCCCTTCATGCGCCAGTCTGGCAAATTCCTTTTCATGGGCGCTTTGCTCCATGGCCGTCGCCAGCTTTTTACGATAAAAGCGCGCGTTTTCTTTGTCCGGCGCATTATCCAGTACCTTGTTGAAATCAATCGCTTCGTACCACGCTTCTAACGCGGGCAGTTCGCCAAGCTCCGCCATATGTGTCCGGTAACTTTCGGCGGCCAGCCAGGATGCTTGCCGGCAATCGCTGGCCTTAAAGCCGTTGGCGCGCCCGGCAATGACAAAGCTGGCTGCCAGCCGCTTCACATCCCATTCCCAGGGGGCTACCGAGGTTTCGTCAAAGTCGTTGATGTCAAAGATGACGTTGCGTTCCGGGGTGGCAAAGCCGCCAAAGTTGAGCAGGTGGCAGTCGCCACACGCCTGCACGCTCAGGCCACTGTTAGGCGTGTAGGCCAGATCATAGGCCATAATAGCCGCCGCGCCCCGGTAAAAGGCGAAGGGACTGGCCAGCATACGGCCGTAACGAATCGGCACCAACTCCTCCACGCGCCCCTCACTGTTGGCAATGAGCAGCTCTATCGGGTCGGCCCGGTCAGCAGGTGGCGTCCAGGTTGCGTGGGCGTCACGCGGCGTTTGTTGTCGCGCCTCTTTGCCCAGCGCCCGGCGCTCGGCCAGGCTCAGGGTATGGGTTTGGGGAATGGTGGCTGCGGGTGTGGCTTGAGGCGTGGCCTGGCTCTGCTCCGGGTCCGCCGCTGCCTGTTTTTTGCTTGCTTTTTTACTCATTTTTTTCTCCATTACAGTTTATACAGGGCAACAAATGGCGCAATAATTTAGGAACGATGTTTTCCGATGAATGCCAGGCATCGCTTCAAGTTAAATTATAGCTCAGCTTTACGTAGACGATAGAGGGTTGACGGCTAATATGATAGGGCAATCGCATACTCAATTCAGAGGGTAAAGTCCACCTTCGTGGGCCAGGTTCCAGTCGGCGAAGGCCGACTTTGCCTTCTGTTGGTGCAGATTCATCTGCCGCATTGAGGAATATGCGATTGCCCTGGGCTAAATGGCCGATTTGTGGCTCTATAAAAAATGCCAGGCACTTTGTTAGCGCCTGGCATTCAGCCGTCCGGTATCTGGTATTAACTACCGCTGCCCATGCCCGGTATCTGGTTACGATTGCCGTACCCGCCACCACCATAGGCGATCAAGTCTATGAAGACAGCCAGACCAACCCAGACCCAATCAAAACCAACCATGCCACCGGGGGCCACGCTGACATACATCAAAGTGGCCCAGGGTAAAAATACTAACCCTATTATCGGCCAGAGAGCAGATTCAAATGCCCCGACCACACCAACCCAACGCGCCGGGGAGGCTATCCACCAAAAAATCCCGCCCACACGCGGCCCCAAGAACACTAAAATCGTAAATAGACAACACATACGCTTTCTTCCTTTTTTGCCTCTTCGATTTGTTGGATCTAAAGAGATAGTTGGCCGGCCAAACGGCCGTTGCTAAACACCTTTCCACATCAATTGCAATATAAACTTTGCATAACACTGACTATATCTGGCATGATCTCTCTTGCCAACTGTTGACCAGATCAATTTTGGCTGGTTTTATGAAAGTTTTTACCGCTTATATTGGCAGCATGGGAATCAGATCGGAAAAAGGGGCGCGGTAGGGCAGGTTCCAAACGTGCAGCATCAGATAATCGGCGATAGCCCACAGACCAAAACAGCCGACGGAACAAAGGATAATGGCGATGGCAATGGACAGAATGAGGCAGCTGTTGGCGAGGGTGTAGTGGACAGGGGGATGAGGGGGGGAAAAGGTGACAGGGTGGGGGGGTGATGAAGTTGGAGGTGGGGGAAGTTCGCCGTGACCCCGGCAGCCATAGGCGGCGCATTTGTTGCCGTTGGCTATCCAGCAGCGGTCGTGGTGGCGGCTGCCGTCTTCAGGGCAGATAATGACCACATCACCTGGCGTCAGCGGGTCTTTGCACAGCGCGCACTCCTCGCCCAGAAAGGGGGATTGTTTGTCTACGGTGACGGGGGGAAGCATGATGGGGTGATGAGGTGAGCAGGTGAAGGGGTGAGCGATGAAGACAACACGGTAATTACCTGCTACCTGCTACTTGCCACGTGCTACCCGATCTTAATCTGGTCAAGGAGCCATTGCCAGAGGCGTTGGAGCAGGCCGGGGCGGCGGAGTTGTTCCACCTGGCGGCGTTGTTGTTCTTTGAGTTGTTTGGTGGTGGGGGTGATGGGCTGACGGCCGTTCGGCGGCGGCTTGGGTATGTCTTTATAGTCCACCTTCAACACCGGGCGCACCTGCGTACCGTAGATGCGGTATTCGGTGTGGGCGCAGCCCAATACGGCACATTTGCCGCCGCCCTGCTCCCAGCACACTTTATGGTACAGCGTGCCGCACTGGCGGCAGACAACCGGCTGCAATGCCCGCTCGGACATATTGTTCTCTACCGGGTTGGCGCAGATAGGACAATGCAAACTGAGCTGGTTCGCTTCGTTGATGTCATTATCCGTAATGGTGATGGGTGGTAATTCTTGCTCGGCCATTGGAAGAATGAGATTAAGAGATTAGAGATTGACAGCATTATACATCATTCTTCAGTCTCTTAATCTCCCAATCTCTCAATCTCCCATTTACCACGATCCCGCCGCCCAGGCAGGCCAGGGGAAGTCTACCGGTTTCACTTCCGTCAGATGGCGATTCCAACAGAAAAAGCCGCTGGTGTGGGCGCGGGGATCGAGAACAAACGCGACGTGCCAGATTTGGGTAAAGAAATTCTGGTGAATGAATAAATCCATGCCGGAGAGGAAGATGCCAAAGCCGGGATGGGTATGGTACCAGCCGACCATCACGGCCGTGTCATCGGGATACCTTTCGCGCAATACATCATTCATATAGCGCCAGCTTTCGGGCGTGTAGGTGACGCTGGCCCCGTGCATGACGGTATATTTGGCGATGATGGTGTCGTGAATGTGGACGATGTAACGGCCGTCCGGCTGTTTTTCCGGGCGCGGGCCAACCAGCACCCCGGCCACTTCCCGGTTCAGGCTGCTGAGAGCGTGCGCCTGGGAAGCGCGCAGCGCCGGTTCTTCAATGAAAATATCCACCGCCGCCCAGGTGGGGTCGCCAATGGGACGGCGTTTACCGGCAATGCGCACGCGGGCGCGGCTGGGAGCGATGGCCGGTGTTTCGGACACGGCCGTTGGCTCTTCTGCTTCTGGCTCTCCATGCACCGGTTCCGTCTCGGCCACAATGATGCGTGGCTCGGCCACTTCTTCAGCGACGGGCATCGGTTCCGGTTCAGGTTCTGGCTGCGGTTCAGGTGGGGTGGGTACGGCCGTGTCCGCCGTTATCTGCTCGGCAGCAAGTGGCGTTTCCGCCGCCGGAGCGGCCTCGGCCATCTCTTCGGGAAACGTGACCACCAACGTTTTCAGCCATTCTTCATCAGGCGCAATCGGGTCGCCGTCCGCGTCTTTTATAGTTATGTCAAATTGCACGTTTTCATCACCGGCAATTTCTACCAGTTTGATTTCCTGGTACGTTTCCCACACCTCCGCTTCCAACTGATTGGCAAAGGCTTGCAGGTCGGCCAGGGTGCAATCTTCCAGGGGTTTGGCACGGCCGTCGGCGGGAATCATATCCTGCGGCAGCAGCGTCACATTGGCGCTGAACTGTTCGCCCAAACCGGGCAGCGTCAGGTTGATAATGGCGACAAAGGGGGGAGTGGTTTCGTCGTTCACGGCATACCTTGAGAGATTGGAGATTGGGGATTAGAGATTGGGCAATCTCCAATCTCCAATCTCCAATCTCCAATCTCTGACAGATTGTTATGGCACTAACTGTAGTTGAATCACACAATTTGGACTACTCGGCAGGCGGATGGCGTTGCGGTCTACGGCCGTCAGCCGCACATCATACAGGCCGGGGGCGCGTTCGCCGGTGTTCCAGCTTCCCAACACGTCCAGTTCGGCCGGGCGGCGGCGGTCGTCCACTTTTTGCCATTCTTGCTGCCCACTCAGGCGCACGTCAATCTGGTAACGAAAAGCGCCAGGGTACACGGCCGTGCCCAGCAATTCCACCTGGTTGCCCACCCGCGCCGCGCTGCCATTCAGGGGCGCAATCAACCGCAGGCGGGGGTCAGGGCAGGCGGCGGCGTTGGGATAGGCGCTGTTGTTAGCCATATGCAAGATCACCGTTTGCATCTGGCTACTCTGGCGGTTCAGCGGCACAATCCAAAACAGCAGCATGAACAGCGCCAACGCCAGGGCCACGCTGCCCACAATCAGCCCCAGATGACGGGACGAGGGCGAAAGCGTCATGCCCTGGCTGTGACCGGTATATGCGGCTTCGGCCAGCCGGGCTGACTGTGCGGCGGGGTCATAGACGCCGCCTGCCAGGTCAGATTCCGGCAGGTTATACACCGAGGTGCGCACCACTTTCCAGGGCACGGCCGTGCCCGGCTGCACATCGGTCAATTCGTAATAGCCGTTAATAGGGGCCAGTTCCCCCTTTTGCCAGCCAAAATAAACCGCTTCCTGCCGCACCGGATCTACCACCAGCCCCACGTGCCAGGGCAGCGTAAACGCCGCCGAATGCACCACTACATCATCGCTGGAATAAAAAACGCCCAGCCCCGGATGGGTGTGGAACCAGCCGACAATATCCAGATGTGGATAATGGGCGCTGCGGTCGCGGTGGATCTGGCTCCAGGCGTCGGCGTTGAAGGTGAAATGCACCGGCCCCCGGTCGCTGCTGTTGACGGGTAGGGCGGCTTTGATGTCTACCAGCAGCGTTTCGCCTTCGCGGGAAACGTGGCCGAGCAAGACGCCGCCCAACTCCGAGCGCATATTACTTTCGCTGTGGTCGGCAATTTGCACCAGGGCATGTTGGCTGTTTGCCACTATCACCTGCCCGGCGGACGGCCGTTGCCCATGCAAAATACAGCTTTCCACCGGCAGCGGCGACGGCCGTTTGGGCAAATTTAGCACCTCTTCCGGTAGGGGATTGGTCGGGGCCGGGGCGGGGGGCGGCTCAGAGTATGTTGATGCCGATGTCATCTGCTTCCTCCGCCCCCAGGACGATCAGGTCTTCCAGCGATTGACCTTTCAGGTCACGGCCGTCAACCGGAAAAAGTCCTTTGTTGCGCAAGGCCCAGGCCGCTGCCTTCGAGTTCATGGGGTCTTTGGGATCATAATTCTTGTACTGAATCATTTCCCCCAACGTCAGCAGTAGCTCGTCTAGCGTTTTGGCCGGCCACCAGGCGCCAATGCACACCGCGCCGGTGACGTGAATGTTGGGATGAAAAATCGGCGTCAACCATTTCAACTGCGGCTGTTTGAGCGGGTACTCGGCATGAAGGTAAACACTTACCTCATGGTTCTCACGGAGGACGGGTTTACCCACCGTATCAATCTTTTCCACCCCTTTGCAGGTGAAGCGGATGAGATACCGTTCGGCGGGGTCGCCTTCCGTGGTCAGAATATGAATAAATTCGCTGCGATTGACCAGTTCACGCACCCGCTGATATTCGTTGCGCAGCCTGGTCTCGCGGATGTCAAAGGCCATCTTTTCCTCAGTCAGAAACCGGGTTTTCACAAAAACCCGGTTTCTCTCTAGCCAGCAGTCACTTCAGGGAACAGGCTCAAGATGTCGTCATCCTGGACGCCGGCGTCCTTCAAGGATTCATCATCACCCAGTCGTTTGCCAGACGAGCGATGATCCAGCCGGTAGGTGATGGGGTTAGCGCCCTGATTGGTGGGCAGCCCCATTTTGCTCACCAGCGCCGGAATCAGGCGGCGCATAGGTACGTCGGCGGGTAATTCGACCGGGGTCTTCTTGGAGCCGGTGGGGTCATAGATAATCACTTTGATGCTAGTAGCCATTTTGTTTAAGCCTCCATTTATTTTCTTAACTAGCGGGTAACGCTATTTTATACGATAAGACGGATTTTGGGTTGCGATGAATGTGTTTGACTGTTTTTGTGATTTGGTGTTTGGGTGGTTGAGTAAATACCTGATCACTTGAATACTCAATCACTCAAACACAAAAAAAATCTCTTTATCTCCGGTCAGCTCATAATACACCCGCTGGCTGCCGTTGCGGGCGCGGATGATGCTGAGCGGGGGGATGTCTATTTGGGCCAGGGTACGGCCGAGGAAATCCTCGTCGCCGCTGATGCGGTGGGTGAGGTTCATTTCGCGGCGACCGCCGCAGGTGGGGCAGACGGCTTCGTTCTCGTACAGGCGGGCCATTTTTTTGAAGATGGGTTCGGTCTGGTCGCAGCGGAAGCAGGTCATGGTTGTCACCAGTTCACCGTCGAATTCGAGTACGGCCGTGTCCCCCACCTCCTGCCGCGCCATTTCCAACAACGCCGCCAGCGTTGTCTCGGTGGTCGTTGCCTGCGGCAGTTCGATAATCGGTTCCAGCATCGAATGGCTCATGCACATCTCTTTGACGGGGTACTCGGTGGTGTAGATGTCATTCGTCAGGCCGTTGATCATAATCGCCTTGCCCGGCTGTACTTCCATATTGTGAATGAGTTTGAGCGCCTCCTGCGTCTGGAAGGCAGCCACAATCGAGGCACTGGTAGGGGTGGTGGGCACTTTGCCCTGCAAAATGTTCTCTCGCGCCAGCAGCGGGCAGGAGTAACGCAGGTTGATGATCTGGTAATCCAGGTCGGTGAGCGTACATTCATAACACGCCCCCTGGCCGGGCCAGAAGACGCGGGCGATGCCCATGAGTTCCTGAATGGCCCCATCTACCCAGGGGCGGTTCACGGCCCAACTGGCGCGGTTGATAGAGAGGCGGGCTTCGCGGTTGTCCAGGCAACCGATGATGGCGTCTACGTGGCGGTAGACGCCCAGCCCCATCTCAAAATTGATGTTGCCGTGCCATGTTTTGACGTTGACGTCGGGGTTGAGTTCTTTGACGCGCTCGGCGGCGGCGTCCACTTTGCGCCGCCCCCGGTCGCCTTCACGGAAGAGGACGGAGCGGCTGAGGTTGCTGTCTTCGATGGTGTCGAAGTCGGCGATGAGCAGGTTGCCAATGCCCATGAGAGCCAGATTTTTGAGGACTTCATTGCCCAACGCGCCTGCGCCAACGACGAGGACGGTGGCGTTGCGCACGATTTCTTGCTGCCACCAGCTAATGTAACCAAAGGTGTGGTAGCGGTCAGCATCGGGATCGGTAATGACAATGAGGGGGGCGGTTGTTACGTTTGTTTCATCAATCATAGTTCACTTGTCTGAAAGACCTGACAGGTGGGCAACCAAAGGTTGCTAAAAGCCTGTCAGGTCTGTGGAAAAGAGGTATCAAGGCCATTGTACGCGGGCGACGGCCGTAAAGTTGCACCCTTGATTCTACCAGCTTTCCTGTTAAAAAGGAGAGCAGGTTCGTAGCAGGCGATTTATCGCCAATTGGCAGAGAAGGCGATGAATCGCCTACTACGAACGGGGATAAGGTAGTTATGCAAGTTTCTTCTAAAGTCACGGCCGTCTACAAACAAACTCCGGTCCTCGATTATCTGGCGGGGCGGTTTACCTACCGGTCGCGGGCGGAGTGGGCAGGGTTGGTGGCGGACGGCCGTGTCAGTTGCAACGGCCGTGTTTGCACCTCCGACACCATCGTCACCCAGGGGGATGTGGTGGCCTGTGACCTGCCTGACGTGCCCCTGCCGGAGAAGTTTGACTTTAACTACCAGATTATTTATGAAGATGCCTGGCTGTTGGGCATTAACAAACCCGCGAATCTGCTGGTGCATGACAAACGCCAGTTCGCCCAGGCCAGCCTGATTTACCACTTGCGTACCCGGCACATGCCGCCCTACCCGGAGGCGCGGCTGGCCAACCGGCTGGACAAAGACACCTCCGGCGTGATAGTGGCGGCGCGAGATGACCGGACGCTGCGCCTGATGCAGCAACTATTTGCCAGCCAGCAGGTACATAAGGAGTATCTGGCGGTGGTGCGCGGTGTGCCCGTGCCTGCGACAGGCATCATTGACCTGCCCATTGGCCGGGTAGACAGCCTGCCGGGGGTGTACCGGTTTGGCGTGGTTGCGGGGGGCAAAACGGCCGTGACCAATTACGAAACGGTGCAAACCTTTGGCGACCAGTACGCCTTGCTGCGTCTCTTTCCCAAAACGGGGCGTACCCACCAACTGCGCGTCCACCTGCAGGCCATCGGCCATACGATTGTGGGGGATGTGCTGTACACGCTGCCGGATGCAGAATACCTGGCCTGGTTTGCCACCCGCCAGCCATTGCCCCACGAACCCATTACCCGACAGGCCCTCCACTGTGCGCGTGTGGAATTTGAACATCCGAGGACGGCACGGCCGTGTATCATAACCGCCCCGCTGCCGCCGGATTTGGAAGAGCTGCTAAAGGGGTTAGAGAAGGGGAGATGAGGGGGGAGGTACGGCCGTGAAGCAGACAGCAATGCCTCATTTGACACGGCCGTAGACCGGACATAAGATGGGGGTGCGAGAGGGGTGTGTGTTGACGGCCGTTACATGTTAAAACAGGCAAGTTCCGGCGGGCAAAGGTGGGGCGATACGGTCGGGAGAGCATCCCTTCGGGCTGAGAGGCGACCGCAGCCACCAGCCGAAGACCGCGCCACAGCAGGGGGGATGTTATACCGATCATGTAAACAAGTGGCGGATTTAGATTGGTTCAATCTCCAAGATTGAACCAATCTAAAAATTCCGCCATTTACGGGCACGATTGGTATTATAAGATGCAGGGTTTTTCAGTAGTCCGTTTTGTAGCCGCGATTTCATAATCGCGCTTCATGCGGCACACGAGAACGCGAAAAGGATTTCGCGGCTACAAGGCAAGAATTTCCGACTACTGAAAAACCCTGTTATAAGATGGAGGTGGCTTGACAGGTACAGGCGAACAAAGATAATATTCAGGCATTGCCAATACAAGATTATTTGGAGCAGAGAAATTCATAAGACCAGACCAGTGACGTAGAAATGGGAGGGTAAAGCAATGAGCAAAATCATTCGGGTTTTCGTGGGGGCTACATACCCGGTTTTTTGTGATGGTGTTCGGGCCACTTTAAGCAACAGTCATCTAATAACCTTTCTTGGCAGTGCCAGCAGTAGCGCTGATTTGCTGAAATTATGCCAGTGCGAACAGCCAGATGTTTTATTGCTTGATTTCCACCTCTTGAAATCCGCCTCTGAAACGACTCTTCAAGCATTCAAACAAACTTCACCAGCGATGAAAATTCTGGTATTGCTGGCTGATCATGACGGCATATCACTACCCTATTTAAGACAACAAGGTTTAGGGGGTGTCCTTCTCAAAAGCGACCCTGCTGAAAAATGGGTTGAAGCGATCATGTCAGTTGCCCAAAACCAATGGTGGATGAGTATGCGCCTGGCGCAGGCGATGCTGGATACCATCTTAGCAAAACCCGGACATAATTTAAGCGAGCAACAACTGGCCATCCTGAGGCTGATTGCTGCTGGAAAAACGGATAAAGAAATAGCCTGTCATTTGGGCATCTCCCCCCGCACCGTTCAATACCACCTGGTCTCTATCCGCGCCAGCCTGAGTGTAAACACCCACGCCGAACTAGCCGCCCAGTCCGTCCGCCTTAGCCTGCTTGACCTGTAATCCCTTCTTCCCCCAATTGCCGCTCACTCCAGTACGGGCGTATCACAACACACGCCACTACTGCTCACAGTTTACTGTTCAGTAGCTCCCCAACATGACCCCCCATTGCCACATCTAGCAAATCCCCCTGCTGAAACTGGCAAAAACATTGCCAGAATTGACATTGTCTTCTTTTGGTAAAACTCCTAAACTGCGAATAAGCCATTCACCAAAGCCATCAAAACGTCCAAGAAATAGAAAAAAACCAGCAATGACTTTTTGCCTATTAGAGAGAAAAAAGGCATGCATC
>JAHBVI010000097.1 GCA_019637635.1 Anaerolineae bacterium | reverse complement strand
AACTGCCGCTGCACCACTGGCGTGAATGTCAGATCAGCGGCGTAACCGCCTACCTGCACCGCACGGACCCCCTCAACGGCGAGGGCTACTTTGTGATGTGCCAGATGGCCGACCGCAACGCGCTATGGGAATATCTGGTCAGCCAGGGTTTGGTGGTGGCCGATGAGGCAGCGTTTGATTTTTTGCGCATTGAAGCGGGGATGCCGCGTTACGGCCGTGAACTTACCCTGGACTACATCCCCCTGGAAGCCGACTTGTGGGCCGACGTTTCCTTCCACAAAGGGTGCTACACCGGCCAGGAAATCATCGCCCGCATGGAAAGCCGGGGCAAGCTGGCCAAACGGCTGACCAGACTGCAACCCGAAACCCTCGTCCAGCCCGGCGACGACATCCTGCAAGATGGCAAAAAAGTGGGAACCTACACCTCCGTCGCCGAGGGGCCAACCGGTTTGGTGGCGTTGGGGTATGTGAAAACAAATGTGTAGCAGTGCCAGGCACAGGGCATCAGGCATTGGCATGACCAGGTGGTTTTGCCCTGTGCCTGGCACTACTTTCAAACTACATATGAATCGCCTGCCCCTCCACCGCGTGCGCGGCTTCCATCAGCGCCTCGCTGAGTGTGGGGTGGGCATGGACGTTGCGGGCAATCTCCTCGGCCGTCAGTTCGGCATTGTGGGCTAAGGTCAGTTCCGGCAGCAGTTCCGTCACATCCGGCCCCACCATGTGCGCCCCCAGAATCTCGCCATAGCGGGCATCGGCGATAATTTTCACAAAACCCTCTTTCTCACCCAATCCCAGCGCCTTGCCATTGGGCTGGAAGGGGAACTGCCCCACCTTCACCTCATAACCCGCCTCCTTCGCCTGCGCCTCGGTGTAACCAAAGCTGGCGACCTGCGGCACGCAGTAGGTGGCGCGGGGCATCATACGGAAATCGAGCGTTTGCGTATGCACCCCGGCAATCGTTTCCGCCGCCACCAGGCCCATGGCCGAGGCAATGTGCGCCAGCCGGTATTCGGTAGCCACGTCGCCAATGGCGTAAATGTTCGGCACGTTGGTGCGCATCTGCCCATCAATGGCAATCGCGCCCCGCTCGGTCAACTGGATGCCCACCTTTTCCAGGCCGATGTTTTCCACGTTCGGCTGGAAGTTTATGGCCAGCATCACCTGATCGGCTTCCAGGGTGCTGCCATCGGGCAGGGCCACCTGCGCGCCATTTTCGGTGGCCTGGATGCTCTTCACGGCCGTGTTCAACAGCAACTTCACCCCCAACTTTTTATACGCCTTCTCCAGCACATCGCTCACTTCTGGCTCTTCCAGGGGCAGCAGGTGGCTCATCATCTCCACAATCGTTACCTCCACCCCATAATTTGCCCACATATAGGCAAACTCCACGCCAATCACGCCACCGCCAATGATGACAAACTTTTTCGGTGGGCTGTCTGTCAAGATCGCTTCCTTATAAGAAATGATGCGTTTGCCATCAAACTGCACGCCGGGCAGGCTGCGTGGCCGTGCCCCCGTAGCAATGATAATGTTTTTGGCTTCCAGATTCGTCGTGCCACCGCTGTTCAGCGTCACCTTCAGCGAATTGGCCCCCGTCAACTGCCCACTGCCTTCAAAGGTGTCAATTTTGTTCTTCTTCATCAAGAAGCCCACACCCTTCACCAACCGGTCAGACACCTGGCGGCTGCGTTTGAAAGCGGCAGCGTAATCCAGCGACAGATTGTCAAAACTAAAGCCAAACTCCTTGCCCCGGTGTTGCAAGGTATGGGCTACTTCCGCGTTTTTCAGCAGCGCCTTGGAGGGGATGCAGCCCACATTCAAACAAACGCCGCCCCAATACTCCCGCTCCACAATCGCCGCTTTTAGCCCTAACTGGGCGGCGCGGATAGCCGCCACATAACCGCCCGGTCCCGCCCCCAGCACCACTACATCATATTGATTTGCCATGGTTCACTCTCCATTAGTGTGTTTGTGTGTTTGTGTGTTTATGTGATCTGGTGTTCAGGTGAACGTTTGGGATTATAGCGTAATTGCGCCGGTTTCCAGCAATTCTCAGTTTGGCAAAGCCCGGCGATTGAAATCGCGGCAACAGAAAGCAAAGTCGGCCTTCGCCGACTGGAAATAGTCGGCAAAGGCCGACTTTGCCGCTTGTTGGTGCAGATTTATCTGCCGCCGCAAAGCAAACTGAGAATTGCTGGCCGGTTTCCTACGTCAGTGCAAAAGTAAACAAACATCGGTATAATCGCCCCGTAATGGGGCGCTCCCACCGTTGCCATTACCAACAACTGACCGTTATTTCCGACAAACCATTGCACAAGGACCATGCCCAATGATCATACGTGAAGCGCCTGAACCCACTTCTTCACAAACCCAACAACTATCACCACCCGACCTGAAACCTTTACCCTTCTCCAGCCAGATCGAATTGAGCCGCGCCGACATTTTGCGGGATTATCGTATTGCCTGCGAAAGCCGCGAGACCAGCCTGATTGGCCGCCGCGAAGTCCTCAGCGGCAAGGCCAAGTTTGGTATCTTTGGCGATGGCAAAGAGGTGGCGCAGTTAGCCTGGGCCAGAGCTTTCCAAAAAGGGGATTGGCGCAGTGGCTATTACCGCGATCAGACCTTTATGCTGGCCATTGGGGCGCTGACGCTGGAGCAGTTCTTCGCCCAACTGTACGCCCACGCAGACCTGACCCATGACCCTCACTCCGGCGGACGGCAGATGAACGCCCATTTTGCCAGCCGCCTGTTGGATGGCGACGGCCGTTGGCAAAACCAGACCGAACGCTACAACATCTCCGCCGACCTTTCTCCCACCGGCGCGCAAATGCCCCGGCTGGTGGGGCTGGGTTACGCCTCCCGGCTGTACCATGAGCTACCTGAACTACAAAACATGACCCAATTTTCGCGCAACGGCCGTGAAATTGCCTGGGGCACCATTGGCAACGCCAGTTGCGCCGAAGGGCTGTTTTGGGAAGCCATCAACGCCATTGGCGTGCTCAAAGCGCCGGTCATTGTCTCCATTTGGGATGACGGCTACGGCATTTCCGTCACCAACGAACACCAGATCACCAAAGAAAACCTGTCTGAATTGTTGAGCGGCTTCCAGCGCCGGGCAGGCAGCCGCGACGGCTATGACCTGTACACCGTGCCCGGTTGGGATTATCTGCAACTGGTGGAAACGTACCAGAAAGCGGCCCAGACCACCCGCGACCAACAAACCCCGGCCATCATTCACGTGGTCGAAATGACCCAACCCCAGGGCCATTCCACCTCCGGCAGCCACGAACGGTATAAATCGGCCGAGCGGCTAGCCTGGGAAGAGGACCACGACCCCATTCGCCAGATGCGGCAGTGGATAATTGACCAGCGTATTGCCCCTGCCGGTGAATTGGACAACATTGAGCGCAATGCCCGCAAGCAGGCGCAGCACGCCCGCGACAAAGCATGGACGGCCTATACCCGCCCCATTTACCAGGAGCGGCAAGAAGCAGTCACCATGATTGAACAGCTTGAAGCAGCTTCGGGCCATCGCCCGCAATTGAGCGCCTTGCGCCGCCGATTAATGGAAAAGCAGTCGTTATCGCGTAAAGATGTGTTGACGGCCGTTCACCAGACCCTCCTGCTCACCCGCGATGAAAATATCCCCGCCGCCCGGCAGCTCGCCGCCTGGAAACAGGTGCAAACAGCCCGCCATACCGCCAGTTACGCCAACCACCTCATCAGCGAATCGGCCGAATCGGCCCTGAACGTGCCCGAAGTGAAACCGGTATACGGCGACCAACCGGCCCAATTAAAGGGATATGAAGTGCTGAACAAAGCATTTGCCGTCATGCTGGCCCGCGACGCGCGTGTGGTGGCTTTTGGTGAAGACGTAGGCAAATTGGGCGACGTCAACCAGGCATTTGCCGGGCTGCAAGAGCAGTTTGGCGCGCTGCGCGTGGCCGACACCGGCATCCGCGAGGCCACCATTTTAGGCCAGGCCATTGGCCTGGCGCTGCGCGGCCTGCGCCCCATCGCCGAAATTCAATATCTGGACTACGTCTTATACGCCCTGCAAACGATGTCTGATGACCTGGCGACGCTGCGTTGGCGCACCAGCGGCGGCCAAAAAGCGCCGGTGATTATCCGCACCCGCGGCCACCGGCTGGAAGGCATCTGGCACGCCGGTTCGCCCATGGCCGGGCTGATTCACCTGGTGCGCGGCATTCACGTCTGTGTGCCACGTGATATGGTGCAGGCAGTAGGTTTTTATAATACGCTGCTGCAAGGGGATGATCCCGGCATTATTGTGGAAGTGCTAAACGGCTACCGGCTGCGTGAGACAGTACCCACCAACCTGACGGAGTTCACCATTCCGCTGGGCGTGCCGGAAATTGTGCGCACCGGGGAAGACGTGAGCATTGTGACCTATGGGGCGTGTGTGCAGGTGGCGTTGGAAACGGCCGTGCTGCTGCAACAAACAGGCATTGATGCCGAAATTATTGATGTACGCACCCTGCTCCCATTTGACCGATTTGGACTGATCGGCCAATCGCTGCAAAAAACCGGGCGCATCATCTTCCTGGATGAAGACGTGCCCGGCGGCGCGTCGGCCACCATGATGCAGGAAGTGCTGGAAAAACAGGGTGGCTTCTGGCATCTGGACGCCGAGCCGCGTACCCTGACGGCCAAACCGCACCGCCCGGCGTTTGGTTCTGACGGCGCTTACTTTTCCAAGCCGAATGTGGAAGAGTTGTTCGACATGGTGTATGAAATGATGCACGAAGCCGAACCGGCGCGTTTTCCGATTTTTAATGACAGATCGTGATGCGAAGCGCCAAAGACCCTACACAACCCAATACTATCTTGAGGAGCAAGTATGATAACCAAAGTAATCATGCCCGAAATGGGCGAAGGTGTGGTAGAAGGAACGGTCGCCCGCTGGCTGGTGAGCGAGGGCGACTTTGTGAAGCAGTATGACCCCATCCTGGAAATTGAAACGGACAAGGTGACGACGGAGGCAACGGCCGAGGAGTCGGGGACGATTTTGCAGATTTGTGTGGCCGAAGGGGCCGTTGCTCCGGTGGGCACGGTGCTGGCTTATATTGGCGAACCGGGCGAGGCGATCCCGGAAAATGGCGAGGTGAAAGCGGCCACGGCCGCGCCCGCACCTGAACAGACGATACCGGCAACGGCCGTACCCGCCACCCCCATACCCCCCAACCAACCCTATACCGGGCGCATCAGCCCCGTTGTCAGCCGCATTGCCGCTGAACACAACGTGGACTTGAACCAGATACAGGGCACGGGTCTGGACGGCCGTATCACCAAAAAAGACATCCTCACCTACGTCGAACAACCCACTGCCCCCACACCGCCGCCACCGCCCCAACCGACCCCCATTGCCGAACCCATCCAACCCGCCCAACCCGCGATGTCCCCATCGCCCACCCCCTCACCTGCTCACCCCGCGATGTCCCCATCGCCCACCCCACCACACCCTCACCTGCTCCCCCTCACCAGCATCCGCCGCAGCATTGCCGAACACATGGTGCGCAGCAAGCATACCAGCCCACACGTGACCACTATCTTTGAGTTTGACTTCACGAACGTGGACAAACACCGCCGCGGCCACAAAGAGCAGTTTGCCCGCGACGGCGCCAACCTGACCTTCACCGCCTACATCGTCGCCGCTACCGTGGCCGCGCTGAAAAAACACCCGCTGGTCAACAGCACCTGGACGGAGAATGGCATCGAGCTAAAACGGGAGATCAACATTGGCATGGCTACGGCCGTTGACGATGGCCTGATCGTACCTGTCATCAAAAATGCAGATTCGCTGAACCTGTTAGGGCTGGCCCGCGTCATCAATGACCTGGCGCAGCGCGCCCGCAGCAAGCAGCTTAAACCGGCTGACGTGCAGGGCGGCACTTTTTCCATTACCAATCACGGCGTCAGCGGCAGCCTCTTTGCCACCCCCATCATCAACCAACCGCAGTGCGGCATCCTCGGCGTGGGCATGATCGAAAAGCGGGTCAAAGTGATCCACGACGCCATCGCCATTCGCACAATGGCTTACGTTGGCCTCACGTTCGATCACCGCATTCTGGACGGCGCTTCGGCCGACAATTTTGTGGCTGCTATCAAAGAAGAGATAGAAAACTGGAGATAGGATGAACCAAATCCGGCTTTGTGCCCAGCGTGCCGGACACAAAAATAAAATCACCGGCGACCACCGCATGGCAAAACGCCGGCAGCTTCGCCAATCCCGGCACATTCACCTTCATGCCACCCATCGCATCCACCTATTCCCCTAATGTGCGTACCTTTGCCACAAGCTGCTGGTACTGGCTTAAAAGTTGCGGCTCTTCCAACGCTTCGGCAAATTGAGACAGCCAGTTTTCGATGTAGGGTTCATCGAGACGGCCGTGCGCAAAACGACTTTAAGATTATCTTCCACCTGCACTTCTCCAGGCTTCTAGCTTTTGAACTCGCTCATAATAACGCACCAATGCCGCATGTTTATCTGTCTGCTGGTAAAGACTCTGCGTGTAATTCTGCCGGCGGGCAAATTCCCAGAGAGAGTGAAATTCCTGCCAGCTTTGTTCTCGTGTGCGTTCATGCGCCGTCAGGTAACGGTCGCGCTGCCCGGCCAGGTTCCATTCCCGGTACTTTTCGCGCCTGGTGCGGTAATAGCTCTTTGTCGAGTTTTTTGTCTCCGTTGGGCATGGGGGAATTATGCCAAAAGGGGACTGGAGATTGGAGATTGGAGATTAGAGATTGCCAATCTCCAATCTCTAATCTCTGATCTCTGCTCTCATTCTTAAAACTGCGGCAGCACATGGGCAAACTGCTTTAAGTAATCATCCAGAATAGCGCGGGCGCGGCCGATGTCGTTGATCATCGGGTCGAGCAGGAGCGTTTGTAAAGCCAGGTGGCGGTCGCCGGTCACGGCCGTGTCCACCACCAGTTCCACCAGCGCCGCCTCCCGCCGCAGCAGTTCGGCCACCGCTTCCGGCATCTCGCCCATGTGAACTCCCTGCACCCCCAACCCGCTTACCAGCGCCGGAATTTCCACAATCGTCTCATCCGGCAGGTTGGCAATCGCCCCCCGGTTGGGAATGTTCACCGCTTCGTCATAGAAGTTCTCGTCGCCAGCAATCGCGGTAATCAACTCCACCGCCCCTTCACTGTGCGCCTCGCGCATCCCCTCCACCGGCATCACCCCGTCAGCCATCTGCCGCATCATGTGGTGCAGGAACTCCCGCGCTGCCTCGTTGCCGCCCCAGTCATAGAGCGGCACCTGATACGTTTCCCACGGTTTTGCCAGTGGGTCATGCAACCAGGGCAGGTATTCCGCCAGATGGGTGTCGCCGGGAATGGGGCAAAGGCCGAAGATGCGGAACAGATCCAGCGAAAACGGCTCCAGCGTCGGCGGTGCGTCAGCCAGGGCCGCCCGCAGCGCCGGGTACAAATCCTCGCCCGTCTCCTTATCCCGAATGTCCATCAGCCAGATGAAGTGGTTCAGCCCGGCGGATTTGATATGGAAATGGCTACGGCCGTAACTCGCCATCTGGTGTATCCTGCCCACATTACCAGGGTCGGAGTGCAGGTTAATGCCCGGCGGTATGGGGATGGTGTAACGATTGCGCAGGAGCACGGCCGTTAGCCCATAACCCACGTTAATCTGATGGCACTTGCCTACCGTTTTGATGCGGCTGAATTTACTGACGGCACGGGTGATACGCGGCAGCGGATTGCTGAAATTGATCAACCAGGCGTCCGGGCAAAGCAGTTCCATGTCCCGCACAATTTCTATGAAGGGTGGAATCTGGCGGAAGGCGTGCATCAGCCCGCCCGGCCCGCCGTTTTCGCCATACGGCTGGCGCAGGCCATGTTTCAGCGGGATTTCCCAATCCATCCGCCACAACTCCTCACGCGGCGGCACCTCGATAGAGACGATGACAAAATTCATCCCGGCCAACACCTCGCGCCGGTTGGTGCTGGCGCGGATGCTCATGTCTGCGCCCCAGGCATTGTTCATCCGTTCGGCTACACGCACAACAGTGTTTAGCGCCTGTTCGTCCAGGTCCACCAGCGCCAATTCACTGCCGCGCAGCTTTGGCTCGCGGATGAGGGTGGCTAACGTCGTTGGCCCAAAACTGGCGCTGCCCGCGCCGATAATGGCAATTTTGGTGGGGTTCATAACACGCTCCTTGTTGAGAAAAACGAAAAAGAGATTGGGAGATTGAGAGATTAGGAGATTGGGTGACGGTAATCTCCCAATCTCTTAATCTCCCAATCTCATTCTTGCTACCATCATTATACCCCCACCTTGCCACCCATACCCGGTTCAGATACAGTATTATCCTGACAACACTATGATATACGCTCTAACCGTTGGTGAATGATGCGGAGAGAATCCTATGATTGACTTAACCATTCAAGTTCCTGAAGATTTAGCAGATGAACTCTCTTCCGTTGAAGACCGCTTACCAGAAATTCTGGCACATGGTTTGGGGCAATTGTCTCCTGTACCAAATAAGGTATATCGAGAAGTGCTTGATTTTCTCGTTAGCAAACCGTCACCAGGAGAGGTCGTAAAATTCGCCCCACCTCCAGAAGTTCAGGCACACGTAAGTAAACTTCTAGAAAAGAATAGAGAAGGTATGCTGACAATGGCCGAAGAAAGCGAGCTCGACGAATATATGCGCATCAACCATTTGGTTACTATGCTAAAGGCACGTGCCTTACCTTATCTGGTTGAGTAACTTGTATGCCATCCCCTTACATCCCAAAGGAATGGCGAACGGCCGTTATCGAGCGAGCCAACGGCCGTTGTGAATACTGCCTTAAACCGCAAGTTTCCTATTTTGCGCACGAAGTAGACCACGTAACTGCCCGCAAGCACGGCGGTGAAACCACTCTGGACAATCTGGCATTTGCCTGCTTTGAGTGCAATCGAAACAAGGGCAGCGATATTGCTTCGGTTGATCCAGAATCGGGTGAATTGACCTTCTTGTTTAATCCGCGTACGCAAAAGTGGAACGACCACTTCCATCTTTTGGACGGTAGAATCGAGCCACTGACAGCTTACGGCCGTGTCACCGTCTTCTTGCTTCAACTGAACCATGAAGGCCGCGTTCAGGAACGAGTTGCACTAGGAATTGGAGTTTAGTAACCGCAAAAGCCAATACTGCCGGGAATTAAGCAAATGGACGAAGAACCAATCATCACCCGACCTGTGTCTGACCCCACGAAAAAGCTGCGGGACAAATTTTATGAGCAGTACGCCAGCCAGGCCGATCAGCTAGATGCCCTGGCGCGGCAGTTGATTACCATTGAACTGGCGATCCCCGGCCTGTATGCCACCGTGTTGAAATTGACCCAGGGTCAGGATGCCACGGTAGCCGTGAATAACTGGCTCTACTTCACCTTTGGCTGCTGGTTCCTGGCGCTGGCACTGACCCTGCTGGCCCTATTTCCACGTACCTGGCAGGTAGACCCTACCATCATCAAAAGCGACACGACCAGGAAAAGCCAGGTTTTAAGTCTGGAAGATTATTTTTTCCAAAGCGCCCGGCGCAAGTATTGGTTACTGGCGGCCGCCTGCCTCTTGTTTGGCGCGGGCACGGTGGGCGCGGTACTGGTTTTGTTTTGACAGCGGATGGGCAGGATGAGCGGATTAAGCAAAATCCGTAAATCCCGCCAATCCGTGTCCAACAAGGAGGCGTTAACAAAATGGACAACAGACGGGTAAAATTTCAATGCTACCAATGCCAGCGAGAATATAGCCTGCTGCGTAACGTGGGGCAGGCCAAACTGCTGGTGGAATGTCCTTTTTGCGGCGCGGAAGCGGAAACCGACCTGGCCCCCTGGCGCAGTCCGGTGATGAACATACACAAAGGAGAGAGTGGTGGGGAACAGGCGTTGGGTGAAATTTTGAACCTGCCGGCCGTGCTGCCCACCACACCGCGCTCACAAGAGGAGTAAACCGATGCCTGTCGCTATGGCCAGTGAACCGTTTGTCATCCGACCGGAGGCCAGCTTTCTGCAAACAAACCCCGGCCTGAAACATCTTAGTAACCAGTTGGCGCATCTGTATGCCAGTCACCAGGTAGTCACCGAGGCGCAGTTGCAGCAGGTAGGCGGGCAGTTGTGGGCGGCGCTGGGGGTGGGCGACGCTTTTGCTGCCGCCCGGCAGCAGGCCGGCCGCCAGATTTTGCCCATCCTCATGGAGAGTGATGACCCGGCCGTACACGCGCTGCCCTGGGAGACGTTGTACCATCCCGATCACGGATTTTTAGGCAAAACGCCCGGTTTTGCCTTCAGCCGTTATATTCCGGCGCACAGCAGCAGCCAGCCATCGTTACGGCCGGGGCCGCTGCGCGTGCTGCTTTTTACCAGCCTGCCGGATGATGTGGATGCGGAAAAGGGGCGGCTGGATGTGGAAGAGGAGCAGGCCCAGGTATTGGAAGCCCTGACGCCCTGGATCGGGCAAGGGATCGTGCAGTTGGAGATGCCGGACGACGGCCGTCTGCCCACTCTGCAAAGCTATCTGCGCGATTTTCAGCCCCAGGTGGTTTTTATGAGCGGCCACGGCCGTTTTGTGCAGCCACCTCTCTCCGGGCAATCCCCCTATGGCGAATTTTTGTTTGAAGACGAGTTCGGCCGCAGCCAGCCGGCAGCCGAAGACAAAGTGGCCGCCGCCTTTGTGGGCAGCCCGGTGGAGTGTGTGGTCTTGTCTGCCTGTGAAGCGGGCATGGGCAGTTCCGAGGCGCTGAACAACGGGCTGGCCTGGCGGTTGAGCAGTGTGGGCATTCCCCATGTGGTGGGGATGCGCGAGTCGGTGCTGGACCGGGCGGGCACGCTCTTTGCCCGCGCCTTTTGTGACGCGGTGGCCCGGCAAGAGCCGATCCCGGCGGCCGTACAGGCCGGGCGGCAGGCCATCACCACACCCTTGCAAGGGAGTGCGGTGCTGGCCCGCATGGGGGACGATGCCAGTGGCCTGGCGGAGCAAAGCCTGGGGCAGTGGTGTTTGCCGCTGCTGCTGGCGCAAAAGCATGACCGGCCGTTACTCACCTGGGATTTTACACCCCAACCCCCACCGACCAGATTGACCAGCCAGACGCTGGATACGGTAACGCTGCCGCCGCGCTTTTTGGGGCGGCGCGCCGAACTGCGCCAATTGAAAAGCCGTTTGCGGGCGGGCCAACTGCGCCAGCTATTGATTACCGGGCCGGGCGGCCAGGGCAAAACGGCGCTGGCCGGGCGGCTGGCGCAGGATTTAGAGCGGCAGGGATATGAGGTGATCGCCTATGCGGCCCGGCCGGAAAATCTCTGGCGCAACTTTTTTCTGGGTGTGCTGCGCCTGCTTGACCCGGCTAACCGGGCCGATTACGCCAGTATGGAGCCGCTGCTGGAAACAGAAAGGGAGAAGGCTGACCATATATTGCGCCTCTGTTTGCGGCAAACTGGCGGCAAAGTGGTGCTGCTGCTGGACAATCTGGAATCGGTGCAGGATGGGCAGACGCAGGCGCTGACGGATGAACGGCTGGCGGGCTGGATAACGGCCGCCCAGGGATTGGCAAAGCAGGGTTTGATTTTGCTGCTCACTTCCCGCTGGCGGCTGCCGGGCTGGCCAGAAAGCGACCATTGGCCGCTGACCCGCGCCAGTTATGGCGACTTTTTGCGCATGGCGCAAGAGCATTTGCCGCCGCGCTGGCTGGGCGAACGGGCGCGGCTGCGGCAGGTGTATAACACCCTGCACGGGAATGGGCGTGGCCTCACCTTTTTTGCCGGGGCCATTCAAGGAATGGACAACCAGGCAGAGGAAGCGTTTCGGGAACGGCTGGCGGCAGCGGAAGCACAGGTGCAAACGGATATGGCGCTGGCGGAGATTGTGGCCCACCTGCCCGCCGACGCTCTGGCGCTGCTGCACCGCCTGCCCGCCTACCTGACGCCGGTACCGCTGGAAGGGATCATCAAGCTGGGGCTGGATTTGCCACAGCCGGACGCGCTGCTGCAACGGCTGTTGGCCGTTTCGCTGGTGGAGCAAACGGTTAACCATGAATGGCAAACGAACGAATACCAGTTGCCGTCGCTGGTGATGGATTGGCTGCCAGCACAGGGGGCGCCGCCGCCTACCCCGGCGCAGCTGCGCATAGCGGCTGAGTATCAATTGTATTTGTGGCGGAGTGAACGTTTTTCTTCGCTGGCACACGTGTTGGCCACCCATGCCGCCCTGCGCCGGGCTGGCATGGGTGATGAGGCCGACCGCTTTGCGTTGGACTGGATCGTGGGCCGGTTAAACAGGGCTGGCCTGTACCAGACATTACTGGATGAGTGGCTGCCCGCTATCTGCCTTTCCCCCGATCCAGAAATCAAAGCGGCCGCGTTAAACCAGACCGGCAAACAGCACCACCACCTGGGTAATTACGACACCGCCCTGCGCTACCTGGAACAATCGCTGCACATCCGCCAGGAAATCGGCGACAAATCCGGCATGGGCGCCACCCTCAACAATATCTCCCAAATCTTTAAGGCGCGCGGCGACTACGACACCGCCCTGCGCTACCTGGAACAATCGCTGCACATCAGCCAGGAAATCGGCGACAAATCCGGCATGGGCGCCACCCTCAACAATATCTCCGGCTCCTATTGGGCGCGCGCGGCGACTACGACACCGCCCTGCGCCACCTGGAACACCGCTGCAACCAGGAAATCGGCGGCAACCGCATGGCGCCACCCTCAACAATATCTCCCAAATCTGGCCGATGCGCGCGGCGACCATGACACCGGGCAGCCCTGTTACCTGGAACAATCGCTGCAAATCCGCCAGGAAATCGGCGACAAATCCGGCACATGGGCGCCACCCCTCAACAATATCTCCCAAATCTACGATGCGCGGCGGTGACTACGACACCGCCCTGCGCTGGGCCCTGAACAATCGCTGCAAATCACCAGGAAATCGGCGACAAATCCGGCATGGGCGCCACCTCAACAATATCTCCCAAATCTACGATGCGCGCGGCGACTACGACACCGCCCTGCGCTACCTGGAACAATCGCTGCAAATCAGCCAGGAAATCGGCGACAAATCCGCAGCTGGGCGCCACCCTCAACAATATCTCCCAAATCTTTAAGGCGCGCGGCGACTACGGACACCGCCCTGCGCTACCTGGAACAATCGCTGCACATCAGCCAGGAAATCGGCGACAAATCCGGCATGGGCACCACCCTCAACAATATCTCCGGCCTCTATTGGGCGCGCGGCGACTACGACACCGCCCTGCGCTACCTGGAACAATCGCTGCAAATCAGCCAGGAAATCGGCGACAAATCCGGCATGGGCGCCACCCTCAACAATATCTCCCAAATCTTTAAGGCGCGCGGCGACTACGACACCGCCCTGCGCTACCTGGAACAATCGCTGCACATCAGCCAGGAAATCGGCGACAAATCCGGCATGGGCGCCACCCTCAACAATATCTCCCAGCTTAAGGCGCGGCGACCATTGAGCACCGCCCCTGCGCTACCTGGAACACAATCGCTGCACATCAGCCAGGAAATCGGCGACAAATCCGGCATAAGCAATTACCCTTTCAACAATATCTCCTGCCTTAATGCGCGCGCGGCGACTACGACACCGCCCTGCGCTACCTGGAACAATCGCTGCAAATCAGCCAGGAAATCGGCGACGCGGCCGGTTTTTGCGCGACGATGTTTAATTTGGGACATATGCATTGGCAAAATGGGGAGCAGGAACAGGCGATCAATGCCTGGGTGACGGTATACCAGCTTGCCAGCCAGATCAAGCTGGCGCAGGCGTTGCAGGCACTGGCAGGGCTGGCGGAGCAGTTGGGGCTGCCGGGCGGCCTGACCGGTTGGGCCGCGCTGGCGCAGCAGATGCGTGACGAAGGATGACAATCAAAGATTACGCAGATTCCACCGATTAACAAATCTGCGCCATCTGCGTAATCTTTGATGATTTTCAGGTTCAAGGAAGACAATGAATCAGAAATACGACGTAATCATCATCGGCGGGGGGCATAATGGGTTGGTGGCAGCGGGTTACCTGGCGCGGGCCGGGAAGCGGGTGCTGGTGCTGGAACGGCGGCATCTGGTGGGCGGGGCCAGTGTGACGGAGGAGATTTTCCCCGGTTTTAAGTTCTCCGTTTTCTCCTACGTGGTCAGCCTGTTCCGGCCAGAAATTATCCGTGACCTGAAGCTGCCGCAGCAGGGGCTGACCATATTGCCGCTGGAAAGCACGCTCACGCCGCTGCCCGACGGCCGTTTCCTCTACCGCGGCAACGACCATTGGGAATCCATGCGCAGCATCGCCCAGTTCAGCCAGCGGGATGCCGATGCGTATGACGAGTACGGCCGTAACATGTACTTCATGGCCAAAGCGGTCAAATACATCCTGGGCATCGTCCCACCCGACCCCACCAGCTTCAAACCGGGCGAACTGCTGGGGCTGGCCAACCTGGGCCGCCACTTCCTGGGGCTGGGCGAAGAAAAGCTATACCTGCTGGCCAAACTGATGACCATGAGCGCGGCCGACTTTGTGGCCCAATGGTTTGAATCAGAGCCACTGCGGGCCACGCTCTCCGCCAGCGGCATCATCGGCACCTTTATGGGGCCACGTTCGCCTGGTTCGGCCTATGTGCTGCTGCACCATTACATGGGCGAGATTGACGGGGCCTACCGCGCCTGGGGTTTCCACAAGGGGGGTACAGGCGGGCTGGCCAATGTGCTGGCACGGGCGGCCGAATCGTTTGGCGCGGAAATCAAGGTGAATGCGGGGGTGAAAGAAGTGGTGGTCAAGAACGGCCGGGCCACCGGCGTGGCTCTGGAAAATGGGGACGAATACCAGGCCGATGTGGTCATCTCCAGCCTCGACCCCAAATTGACCTTTCTCAAGCTGGTAGATGAAAAGGAACTGCCCGGCGATCTGGTGGCCGGTATCCGCAAATTCAACATTTACGGCTCGTCCGGCAAGGTGAATCTGGCGCTGGATGGGCTGCCGGATCTGGCGGGCAACCCCATGCACAAACTGGGCCACGCCAGCCGCCGCCTGATGGCCGGGGCCATCTCCATCAGCCCGCACACCGACTACCTGGAGCGGGCTTTTGACGATGCCAAGTATGGGGAGTTTAGCGCACGGCCGTACATTGACATCATTCTCCCCTCCATGATAGACCCGGAGATGGCCCCGCCGGGCAAACACGTCATGTCCTGTTTTGTGCAGTACGCCCCCTATAATCTGGCCGGTGGCTGGAACGATACCCACCGGGACGCTTTGGGCGACCCCGTCGTCAACACGCTGGCCGAATTTTTCCCTAACATCAAAGAACTCATTTTGCACCGGCAGGTGCTGACGCCGGTAGACATTGAGCGCACCACCGGCCTCTCGCAGGGCAACATTTTCCAGGGCGAATTGAGTTTGTCGCAGTTATTATTTTTACGGCCGGCGGCCGGTTACGCCAAATACCGCACCCCCATCAAAGGGTACTGGCAATGCGGCTCCGGCGCCCACCCCGGCGGTGGCATTATGGGTGCGCCGGGGCGATTGGCGGCGTTGGAAGTGTTGAAAGAGATGTAGAAGAGACATCCGATTTCTTAAAGAAATCGGATGTCTGACCGAACAACCATGAAAAAACGGTACGACATTATCATCATCGGCGCGGGGCATAATGGGTTGACGGCGGCGGCTTATCTGGCGAAGGCAGGCAAATCGGTGCTGGTGCTGGAAAAGCGGGAGGTGATCGGCGGGGCGGCGGCGACGGAGGAAATCTGGCCCGGCTTCCAAGCCAACACAGGTGCGGAAGACGCGGGCATGTTCCAGGACAGCATCGTCAAGGAGTTATTCTTGAAGATGCACGGCCTGGAATTCCGCCAATCCGATGCGGTAATTTTTGCGCCGCAGGTGGATGCCCCGGCTCTGACGCTGTACCGGGACATCGCCAAAAGCCAGCAGTCTATTGCCCCATTCAGCCAACGGGACGCCGAACGGTACCCGGAATTTGTGGCGCAGGTGAATGGGTTCACGGCCGTGCTGCGCAACATGCTCCTGCAAACCCCACCAGACCTGGGCGCGCCACACCTGGGTGAACTGGTCGGCTGGGGCGGCGTGGGCCTGAAACTGCGGCGGATGGGCGGCCCGGCGATGATGGAATTTATGCGCATCCTGCCCATGCCCCTGCGCGAATATCTGGACGAATGGTTTGAATCAGATGTGCTCAAGGGGGCACTGGCGGTGGATGGCATCACCGGCACGATGCAAGGCCCCTGGTCGGCAGGCACCACGCTGCAATTTTTGTACCAGCACAGCAACGGCTTCCTGGCGCAGCGCACGGTAGCTGGCGGCATGGGTACGCTGTCGGAAGCATTAGCCAGCGCGGCCCGCCAGAACGGGGCAGAGATTCGCACCGGCGCGGGCGTGGCCCGGATTCAGATTGACAATGGGCAGGCGATTGCCGTGCTGCTGGAAAATGGCGACCAGATTCCGGCCAACGTTATCCTTTCCAGCGCCAGCCCGCGCCACACCTTTTTTGACTTTGTGGGGCCGCAGCAGCTAGAGCCACGTTTTATGCGGGCAGCGCGGAATATCATCTACCGGGGCAGCACCGCCAAACTCATTTTGGCGCTGGATGAATTGCCACACTTTGTGGGACAGGAAAATGAAGGGCAGCTACACGGCCGTATCCGCCACGCCCCCTCCCTCGCCTATATTGAAAAAGCGTATGATGCTGCCAAACACGGCCGTTTCTCCCCCCATCCCGTCCTGGACATGAGCATCCCCACCCTTACGGACCCCACCCTGGCCCCGCCCGGTAAACATATCCTCTCCATCACCATCCGCTACGCCCCCTACTGCCTGGCGGAAGGGAATTGGGAAAACGAAAGAGACGGGTTGGTCACGGCCGTACAAAACACCGTTGCTCCCCTCATCACGCAATCACCAAATCACCAAATCACCAAATCACCTGTGCATCTTCTCACCCCTGCCGACTACGAACACACCTACAGCCTGCCCGAAGGCAGCATCTTCCACGGCCAGATGAGCCTGGATCAACTGCTGGTCATGCGCCCGGTACCTGCCTGGGGCCAATACCGCACCCCCATCGCCAACCTCTACCTCTGCGGCGCGGGCGCACACCCCGGCGGCGGCGTCACCGGCGCACCGGGTTACAACGCAGCGCAGGTGGTGTTATACTTAGCACGATGACGTAGAATGTACGGCAAGAAAGGAGAATGCTGATGGCTTTAGCAAGTTTGGCCCCCCCGGTTGAAAAGGATTATGGTGCGACCGTACCTGAATACCCCATCTTTCGCCTCAGCGTAGAACAATATCACACCATGATTCAAAGCGGCGTCCTGACAGAGGATGACCCCATTGAACTATTGGAGGGATGGTTAGTTACAAAAATGCCTCAAGACGCGCCTCATCTTTTCTCATCTCAGGTTTTACAAGATATTCTGCGAGACGTTCTGCCGTCAGGGTGGTTTGTGAACATACAAGGGCCGGTTACGACGGCCGATAGTGAGCCGGAGCCAGATGCGGCGGTGATTCGGGGCAATCGGCGCGATTATTTGAAGCAAAAGCCAGGCCCACAAGATACGGCCCTGGTAGTAGAAGTGGCCGATGCCACCCTACGCCGGGATCGCAACTTGAAAAAACGGATTTATGCGGCGGCGGGAATACCTATTTATTGGATTATCAATCTGGTAGATAACCAGCTTGAGGTATTCAGCCAACCTTCTGGTGCGGCGGCCAGACCAGATTACGCGGAGCAGCAGATTTTGGGGCCAGAAGAAAAAGTAGCAGTAGTCATTGACGGCCGTACCCTGGCCCACATCCCCGTTAAAGAGTTGTTACCCTGAGTTTTGTAAGATTTTTCTCCCCACAGCGTTAATCAGGCAAAAGAGAGCGGAGATTGGAGATTAGAGATTGAATGATCTCCAATCTCCAATCTCAGGTTAGTGAACATGCTTGATAACGACCAAACCCTCATCGAACAGGCCAAAAGTGACCCGCAGGCGTTTGCCCGGCTGTATGACCGGTATGTAGACCGGATATACCGCTACGCCTACCGGCAAACAGGGGATGAGGCGCTGGCGCAAGACGTCACGGCCGTGACCTTTGAACGCGCCCTCCATCACCTGAAACGGTATGAATGGCGCGGCCAGAGTGTGCTGGCCTGGCTCTACCGCATTGCCCGCAACGAGGCCATCAGCCAGCAGCGCAAACGGAAGTGGTTGACCCCCTGGCGGTTGGCCGGGCAAACGGAAACAAGGGCGACGGAAACGGCCGTGCTCCGCCACCAACGCCACGAGAGCCTGCACCACGCCCTGGCCCACTTGTCTGCCAAAGACCGGGAGATTATCAGCCTGCGCTTTTTTGAAGAACTGAGCGGTGAGGAAGTGGCCCAGGTATTGGGCTGTTCGCCCAATACCCTATACGTCCGGCTGCACCGGGCGCTGAGGCGACTGCAAAACCAGCTAGAAGCGCTGGGTGTGACCGGGGAGGTGAATTATGAACAGTTTTAAATCCGCGAAGGACGCGAAGAGCGCGAAGGAATTTGAAGAATTTAGGGAATTAGTGCAAGAGTTGGAGATGGTGGAGGCACGGCCGTATGCGCCCGACGCGCCCACTCCCTTCAAACAAGAACTGCGGGCACAACTGCGGCAAGCACATGAAAAGCGGGGCCTGTCCTGGAGCGAGATGGGGCGGTTGTGGCGGTTTGCGGGCACGGCCGTAGCCCTGCTGCTATTGGTAGCGGCAGTGGGTCTCTTTTGGGCGGCGATTTCTGACCGGGGTACGGCCGTTGGGCCGGTGCAGGATACGATTGTGGTGGCAACACGGACGGCCGTGCCCCAGACGACGCCTGACAGTGGCGAAAGGATGTCAGACATCACCGTAGCCCGCGTTGATAATTTGGCCGTTCAAGTGGGCGAGTATTTGCGCCTGACCGGTTTTAACCTTAACCAGAACCGCCAGCCGAGAATGGGAACCATTACTTTGTCAAATGGCACTGAAATTCCTTATGAGACAAAGGGAAACGACCTGTTATTAACGCTGAACTGGCAGGTTCTCACGCCGCTGCCGCACGATGATTTCACCCTCATGTTTCATCTGACCGATGATAGCGGCAATATCGTGCAGGCGTACAACATTCACACGGCCAAACGGCTGCCGCCATGGACAAACTGGCAGGCCGGGGAACAGATTAGCGATTTTTATATGCTGCCAATTGGTGACGAAGTCGCGGCCGGTCATTATTACCTGTGGCTCACCCTGTATGATTCACGCACCGATACCTGGCTGCCGGTACAAACAGCGGATGCGCAAGTGGTGGTGGAGGGGGGCACGGCCGTGCAGTTGGGCGGCTGGCAATATCATCCAGACTTTTCGTCTACTTTCGCCGAAAGTGATGTGATCGGCTGGAGCAACAACCCGGCCAACGTCATCTTTGGTGATGGGATTCAACTACAACGATATGACATTGACGAGCAGGAAAACAGTGTGCTTCTCACGCTGCATTGGCAAACCCAGACCGGTTGGCCGGAATCGGTGCAGCTTTTTGTCCATTTGCGGAATGCAGCAGGAGAATTAGAGCAACAGGTGGATATCCTCCCGACTAAAAGTGAACGAGATACTGTTTTGCTGGAATCACAGCTAAACGGCCGTTACGGCATCATCATCGGCCTGTATGACCCCACCACCGGGCAGCGATTACCGGTAACGGCCGGAATTGAGCGCATGGTGGTGGATGGGAGTACGGCCGTGTGGTTGACGGATTGGGAGTTCAAAGCAAAACAGACGTGCGGCGCCGGTTTCTATGACGGCGAAACGTTTCAAATTCAGCCCTGCGCCACTGTTGGTAACGAGGATCGTATTCTCTTTGCCCTGCAAAAAGCACGGCCGTCGGCCAACGCCCTGGTGGAAATAGAAGTGACGGTGCATTACGAACCGGTAACGGACAAAGAGCTATTCCTGAAACTACACTATGCCGCGCCCAATTGGGAATCATTTACCGGCGGCGGTCGTATGCCCATTGATGGCATGAGCGACTATATTCCGCTGAACCCGGAGGAACACAGCGTTACCATCACCTTCACCGGCAACCCGGCGGGGATGGCGCAGATTGTGGGCACAGAACAACTGGCGTTGGTGGTACAACTGGGGTACTTTGTGGAGGGGGCGAACGGCCGTGAACTGAAAATTCTGGACATGCAAACCTACCCCAATGCCTTCGACCTGTCCAACCCGAAAGAGGTTCGTTATGAGGTGATTCCCTGACCACAAAAGAGACATCCGATTTCTTTGAGAAATCGGATGTCTGCGTTCAATTTCGCGATGTGCCGGGCACGGCCGTCGCGGTTACAATACCCTCTTCAAATTCCCGAAGGGGGTATTGTTATGTTTGACGTGATTGCTTTTGACGCCGATGATACGTTGTGGCCGAACGAGCATCTCTACATTATGAAGCGGGAGCAGTTCATTGAGATGTTACGGCCGTATGCCGACCCCGACCACATCGGCCAGACCCTTGACCAGACGGAAATCGCCAACCTGCGCTACTACGGTTATGGCATCAAATCCTTTGCCCTGTCTATGGTGGAAACGGCCGTACATCTGACCAACGGCCGTGTCTCCGGCGACACCATCCAGGCCATCCTCCAGTTCAGCAAAGAGATGCGTGACCATCCGGTGCAGCTATTTGAAGGGGTCACGGCCGTGCTGGACGAATTGGGACCAAAGCACCGGCTGATGGTCATCACCAAAGGCGACCTGTTTGAGCAAGAGTCCAAGATCGCCCGCTCCGGCATCGCCGACCGCTTCCAGTACATCGAAGTGGTCAGCGAAAAAGAGGCGGAGACGTATGACGCCCTGCTGCACAAATACGGCATCGCCCCCAGCCGCTTCCTGATGGTGGGCAACTCCGTGCGCTCGGACATTTTGCCGGTGGTGGAGATTGGCGGCACGGCCGTACACATCCCCCACACCTCCACCTGGGCGCACGAACTCGTGCCCCACGCCGACCGCAGCGGCTACACCGAACTGGCGCACATTAGCCAGCTTCCCGGTTGGCTGGCAGGACGCGCGGGAGGGGGGTAGAATCTCGTGACCTGTGAGCCGTAATCCGTAAACCGACAACGGATTACGGAAAACGGATTACGGATTACGAGACATGATAGATACCGAAAACCTCAGCAAACAGTTTGACAGTCACACGGCCGTAGACCGGCTCACCCTGCACATTGGCGAAGGCGAAGTCTTTGGTTTTCTCGGCCCCAACGGCGCGGGGAAAACCACAACCGTGCGCATGCTCACCTGCCTGATTGCCCCCACAAACGGTCGGGCCACTGTTATGGGCTATGAAGTAGGCAAAGACAGCCAATCCATTCGCCGCCACGTGGGCTTGCTGACGGAAACGCCGGGCATGTATGACCGCCTCTCCGCCCACAAAAACCTGACCATTTACGCCGAACTATACGAAGTGCCCGACGTGCCCGGTCAGGTGGAAAAATATCTGCGGCTGCTAGGGCTGTGGGAGCGTCGCCAGGATGCTGCCGGCACGTTCAGCAAGGGCATGAAGCAAAAGTTAGCCATCGCCCGCGCCCTGCTGCACGAACCCAAAATTCTCTTCCTGGACGAACCCACCGCCGGCCTAGACCCGGAGGCGGCCAAACTGGTGCGCGACTTTATCCTGGAAGTAAAGGCACAAGGGCGCACCATCTTCCTGACTACGCACAACCTGGACGAAGCCGACCGCCTCTGTGACCGTGTGGCCGTCTTCAACCAGCGGCTGCGGGTGATTGACACGCCACAGGGGTTACGGCAGGAGTTGTACGGCCGTCAGGTGGTGTTTCATCTGGCGGAAACGGCCGTGCCCTACCAGCCCACCCTGCAAAACCTGCCCTATATCAACCGGCTGGAAGCCATAGACAACAAACTGGTTGTTGCTCTGGATGACCCCGAAAGCCACAACCCCGAACTCATCCGCCTGCTGGTTAACGCCGGCGCCAATATCCAGTTCGTCGGCGAATTACGCCATTCGTTGGAAGATATTTATCTGCGATTGGTAAATGATGATTAGAGATTGGAGATTGGAGATTACCCAATCTCCAATCTCCTCCCAACCCATGAAAAAAATCCGCACCATCATCAGCAAAGAATGGGCCGAGGTATTCAAGAACCGGCTGGTTCTCTTTTCCGTCATCTTCCTGCCGCTCATCCTCACCGCCTTGCCCCTGGCCACCATCTGGGGCATGAGCCGCTTCCCCGCCAGCACAAATACCAGCGTTTCCCCTGAAGAGATGGAATTCTTCGGCGACTTATGCGTGGGCCTCAGCGAAAACGAATGTGTCATGGTCTACACCCTCAGCCTGTATACCCTGCTCTTCATGATCCTGCCGGTGATGATTCCCGTCACCATCGCCGCTTACAGCATCGTTGGCGAAAAAGCCACCCGCAGCCTGGAACCCCTCTTAGCCACCCCCATCACCGACATCGAACTGCTGACAGGCAAAGCAATTGCCGCCATTGTGCCCGCCATCCTGGCTACCTGGCTGGCCTATTTTGTTTACGCCATTGGCGCAGTCCTCATGTTGGGCGCCGAACTGACGCTGGCTTATGTGTTTGCGCCCGTCTGGGTGCTGGCAATTTTTGTGGTCGGACCATTGATGACCTTCCTCTCCGTCAGCATCGCCATCATGGTTTCCGCCCGCGTCACCGACCCGCGTGTGGCCGAGCAGTTGTCTGGCCTGGTGGTGCTGCCCATCATCCTGCTGTTGGTGGGCCAATCCGTTGGTTGGATTGTGGTCAGCCGGGACATGATTTACCTGATCGGCGTCATCGTATTAATACTCGATGTAGTTTTAGGGTTTATCACCATCAAATCCTTCCAGCGGGAAACAATTTTGACGCGGTGGAAGTAAAAAACGGAGATTAGAGATCAGAGATTGGGTAATCTCCAATCTCTGATCTCTAATCCCTCAGGAAACCACTTTTGCCCACAAACAATTCGATTAATCTCGCCGGCCTCAAAATCGGCCATGCAGCCGACCAACAACATCATACGGGCTGTACCGTCTTTTTGTGCCCGCCGGAAACAGTCGGCAGCGTGGATGCGCGCGGCCCGGCGCCCGGCAGCCGCGAATTGACGTTGTTGGACGTGGATAAACCCATCCAGACTGTCCAGGCAGTCTTGTTAACCGGCGGCAGCGCCTTTGGCCTGGCGGCGGCCGATGGGGTGATGCGGTATTTAGGCGAACGAGACATCGGCCATTGGACGCCTATTCGTCGCATCCCCATTGTGCCGGCGGCGGTGGTGTATGACCTCTTTTTCAGCCAGGGCCAGCGGATGCCGGATGCCGGGATGGGCTACCAGGCGTGCCAGAACGCCAGCGAGACAGAATTTGCCCAGGGCAATGTTGGCGTGGGCATGGGCGTGACGGTAGGCAAATGGGGTGGCCGTGATGGGTTTATGAAGGGGGGTTTTGGGTTGGCCTGCGTGGAGCAAGAGGGGCTGATTGTGGGGGCGGCGGCCGTTGTGAATGCCATCGGCGATGTGGTCAATGAAGATGGCTCGGTGCTGGCGGGGGCGCGACGGGCCGGTGGCGGCTGGCTGGCCGATGAAAAACCTTACCGTCCCTTTGCCGCCCGCCCACCAGCCGCTCTCACCAACACCACCCTGGTCGTCGTCTGGACTAATGCCACGCTGACAAAGGTGGAGGCCAACCGGCTGGCGCAGCGCACCCATGATGGCCTGGCGATTGCTATTCGGCCGGTGCATACAACACACGACGGGGATACAGCTTTTGCGCTGGCCACGGGGCAGGTGGAAGCAAATTTTGATCTGGTGGCAAACACGGCCGTACATGTCACCACCGAAGCCATCCGTAACGCCGTCCGTTTTGCCCGGTCGGTAGTGGATATTCCCGGCCTGGCCTCATAATCAGACGAATCACGATTCCGGTACGTCTTGCAGCAACATATCGAACTCTTTGGCCGCCTCCCCCAACAGGCCATGCCCTTCCGCCAGACTAAAAAAATCCCACTGATCGTCATGCGGGAAAACATCCAGAAACCAGCAAAGAGCGGCAATTTGTGGCTCCTCATTGACAACATCCAGAGCACTGGTGAGCCAACCAGGGGCATAATTTTCAGCCGGTTCACGATTGCTGCCTGGGTGATAGGTATGCGTCGCAGTCACATAAACCGGCGTTCCCCTGGTGTGTGGTTGGGCATTGATAATCTCCAGCCACTCTTGATAGACACGAAAGCCGGCCTGCGCCGCCGGCCATTCTGGGTGTGGCAAATTCAGGCGAGGTTCACCGGCTCGCGCCAGGTCGGCAAGTTCCGGGGCGTCTGGATAACCAGGGGCCTGCACGGCAAAACCATCTGGGGCATTGAGGGCGATGCCATATTGGGATTTGTCTTGGGCGGATTGGTTCACGGCCGTGACCAGCGCATAAAAATAGTTCAACCAGGGCGCTGCCTGCGGAAATGGTAGCGCCCCATCCTGATCTACATTCCAGGGAGCGACAGGGCCAACCAACACCCGCGCCGTCTGGTTTTCGGCGCGAATGGTTTGCAGCGCGTTGTCCGTGTTTGCCGGCGGCGCATTGTAACCGTTGAAGACACGAGCATACCAGCCGGGCGTGACCGGTTGGCCGGGTGATTGGCTGTTGTTGGCTGCCGTGTTAAAGCTGCTGCCAATGATGTAACCGTATACTCTTTGCAGCCGATCATCCCGCGCCAGCCGCCGCAGATAACGCAAATAAAGCTCCAATGCCCGGTAATCATCCACCGGCGGGATGCTTTGCCCCTGCCCAAAATCCACTCGCACCAGGACGCGCAATCCTTTGGCGGCCGCCGCTTCTACCCGCTGCGCCAGATCATCAATCCCCCAAAACTCTTCTTCCGCCAGTTGGGCATACGTGATTTCCACATCCCACCCGGCGCGATTGTGCCAGTTGCGATCAGGGTCGGCCAACACCACGCCCAGTTTGGTAGGGATGGCAGCGGATGGTGGCGCGGCGGGCGGCGTTTTGCCCACATTGACCGTTGTCCAATGCTGGCAGCCGGTATGGCAATCGTGATAAAAGGCCAGGGTATAACCCGGTTCATCGGGCACGGTAAATGACCAGTTCCATTGGGTCACGGCCGTAGCCCTGTCCGTTGTATGGCTTTCCAGCGTACCCTCAGCCGTACCGGCCAGCAATTTGACGTAGGCCCAGGGAACGGTATCGAAGATAACGGTCGTGGCTCTTTCACCAGGCCGCAGGATTTCATTCTCCAGGCGCACCTGGGGCCAGGCGCTTATTTGCTGCCAGTTATCGGGTACCAACAGCACCTGCCCCGGTATGGGCGCAAAATACCAGGCCATAAGGAAAATCAGAACGGCAACCAACAAAATAAGTGGGGTACGTACCGGGCGTGGATTCACAAAAACGCTCTCCCTCTGTCATGCACTTTCTTCGGGCTAACTATAACCAACGAAT
Source organism: Anaerolineae bacterium (assembly GCA_019637635.1). Lineage (GTDB taxonomy): Bacteria > Chloroflexota > Anaerolineae > Promineifilales > Promineifilaceae > CAADGU01. Next base: position 2,058 of record JAHBVI010000097.1, on the reverse strand, counting down.
GGCCTGCCTGCAAAACTGTTACACAACTGTAACACGGCCGTTGCCGAATTGTGACATTCACCTGTTATAGTTTACACAAGTTTAGCTAAACCCAATTCAAGAACAAAAGTGAAGATACTATAAGGAGTGAAAAACATGCAACCTCATAAAATATTGTTTTTGGTATTGGTTATGGCATTTGGTTTGCTGGCTGCTACCAATAATCAGATGGTATTAGCGGCAGAACCAGCTAGCAGCAACAAATCTGACGAAACTGTTGAGATTGTTCATCCAATTCCTCAGGTACCAATTGTTGTAGATGGCGTTAAGTTAGCACCTGAAGAAATCACGCAATTTAATGGGCGAGAATTGTATTATCTTATAGATGGTAAATCGGAGTTACTATATATCTTTACCACTATTGAAGGGATAACCAAACAAGTTAAACAGGACAGTGTGAAAAATAACGAGACTTCATCCAATGAAGTAATGCTATCTTGTTATCAATACTCAGCCTATTATCAAGGAACATACTTGTCAGGAGGGGGGCCATGGTTTGTCCAATCTGGTACTTCGGGAACAACTTTTACAGGTGTATATGCGTTCTTAAATAATGATGTTGAATCAGTACAAACCACAACATGTAATGTATACACCAAGCTATTTGACAATACTAATTTCACAGGATCACAGCTTTGGTTAGCTTGTTGTGGAACAACCAACGATCTGGCTATCTACGGCTGGGGCAATCGCGCAGGTAGTATAAGGGTTGACTGACGCAATCTGCAAATTACTCAGCTGCAAGTTAATGACTCAAACGTAGATTTACCAAATACTCAACCCATGTGAAGACTCTGACTCCAACTTTTAAGGGGGTCCTGGTGAATGACGTCAGGACCTCCTTTTCTTTGATTCAGGGGATATATGGGTCTAATCAAACCTTTTTGTATGTCAAAGGATATTAATTGATAGAGGCAAATATAACTGTATCAGGAAGGTAACATGAGAAATTATGAAGCAGAAGCAATTCGCCAATTGAAAAAGGGAGATATTCATGGACTGAAAACGCTTGTTTACGCCTATCAAACAAAAGCCCTGCGCGTAGCTTATTTGATCACTGGTAATTCGGATCTGGCAGAAGAATGTGTGCAAGAAGCATTTATCCAAGCTTATCAACACATTGGGGGATTTGATGCCAGGCGGCCATTTGCCCCCTGGTTTCTGCGCATTGTCTCTAACATCGCCATTAGACGAGGACAGCAGGACCAACGGTACGTTTCTTTAGATGATCCTTTGCACAAAGCCGAAGCGATGTTGTTTGCCAGTTTAATGAACCAGACAGTCACTCCAGACGAGCAGGTTGCCAAAAAGATAACAGCGGAGGAAATATGGAATTTGCTGCAAAAGCTGTCGCCCCAACAGCGTGAAGTGATTGTTTCCCGATACTATCTGGACATGAGTGAATCTGAAATGGCTAAAGAAATGAAGACTGCGCCAGGTACCGTTAAGTGGCGTTTATATGCGGCCCGCCAACGTTTGCGGACGTTGTTGGTTGGTTCTGGATAAATATTGGAGGTCAAACCATGATGGAACAACAAATAAAAGAAGGTTTACAAGAAATAGCTGAACGGCACATAGGTGATGAGCGGAATGTATGGCCGGCCCTGCAAACAACACTGGCACAGAAGCTCCCCTCTGAGTCGCGAACCCGTTGGCGCATCACACGCCGGGGATGGGCATTGCCGGCTTTAGCCATCTTATTGCTAGTGGTAACGGCCGTCTATGCCGCCGCGCCTGCTTTGCAAAGCCTGTTCGATATGGATTCGGGGCTGAAGGATGTTCATTCATCTGGCCTGGGCTATGCGCTCAACCAGCGCCAGGTCGTCAATGGCGTGGCCATCACCCTGGATTGGGCCTACGCGGACGAAAACAGGATCGCCGTTGCCTACACGGTTGATCCGGTAAGGGGTACCCAATATGAGCCTTTTGCTTTCACTCTAACGGATGAGGCCGGGCATCCATTCCCTTCAACCGTGGGGTTGGTCTCTGCAGATGGTTCTCAACTGAGTGGCGGGGTGT
>JAHBVI010000096.1 GCA_019637635.1 Anaerolineae bacterium | reverse complement strand
GGAGGGGGGGGGGGGGGGGGCGGGGGGGGGGGGGGGGGGGGGGGAGGGGGTGAGGGGGTGAGGGGGTGAGGGGGTGAGGAGGTGAGGAGGTGACAAGTTGATCAGGTGTTGGGGTGTTAAGGTCGGCAGCAAGAGGTGGTGCATCCTCTACCGTTGGCAATTGATCATTGGCCGTTGACCATTGACCATTGAGTTCGGCCAGGGTAAACGGCCGTGCCGCCGGTAATGCCGCTTCGATGGGGCCGTTTGCTTTTTTGCGGGCGACGATGAGCAGGTAGGCGCCGGTTTCGCCAAAGGGTTCATCGTAGTACGGCCGTAGCCAGCGCTCCGTCCACTTCAGGCTGCTTTCCCAGGGGGCCACAATCCAATGTCCGGTCAGGGCGTGCATAATGGCGGCGGGGATGCCCTGCGCGTGACCAATTTCCAAAGCGCGTAGCGCTTCTTTAGAAAAGTAGTACTGCCAGCGTTCAATTTCAAAACCGGCCTGCGCCAGCCGCGCCGCCCACACTTCCGGCGGGTCGGTGTGGGCGTGGCGAGAAATGCCGTTAAACTTTTGCCGGTACCAGTCGGCCAGCCCCTCACTGCCCAGCTTTTCAAACAAGGCGGCCCCCCCCAACCATTCGGTGAAGTAGTGACTGGGCATGGTAATGAGAAAACGGCCGTCCGGTTGCAGCACCCGGTTCACGTCGTTCAGCACCGGCTGAATGTCGGGGATATGCTCTAGCACCGAGTTAGAAAAGGCGCTGGCAAAGTGGTTGTCCGGGAAGGGCAGCCGGTCGCCCAGGGCCTGGGCCAGCACATCATACTGGCCCGCCTGCGCCGACTTTTTAAGTGGGTTCCACCAGGGATCAATGCCGGCGGCCAGGCGGCCCGGAAAAGTCATCTGGCTGAAATGCCCATCGCCGCAGCCCACGTCCAGCACCGGCGCGGGCAGTTCCACGCAGCCATAAAAGCGCGCCTCCACGGCCCGCAGCACAGCGCGAAAGGCGGGAATGGTTTTCAACTGCCGCCAGAGCAGATCGTCGGAATTATGAATTAGGAATTGTGAATTATGAATGGCTGCGTCGTCCGTCACCGTGTCACCCCTTCACCTTGTCACCGGTTCTCCCACGAGTCCCGCATCTGGCGCAGGCGTTCATAGGCGGCGGGTTCGCGGGTGGTGGGGTCGTAACGGCCGTCGAGCAGATTTTGGAACAGTTGGGTGTAGGCCACGGCCGTTTGCGCCGGACTGAAACTGTCGGCAATCAGGCGGGCGTCGCGCTGGTATTGCCGTTTGTCACTGAGGATGCGGATGATCGCCTGCGCCAATGCGTCGTGGTCGCCAATAGGCGTCACTTCGCCCATGCCGGTCAGGGTGACGGGCTGGCGCACACCGGGCAGGGCGCAGGCGGCCACCGGCACGCCGTTTTGCATGGCTTCAATTTGCACCAGGCCAAAGCTCTCGGTGCTGTTCAGGCTGGTGACGCACAACACGTCCAGATTCTTGTAGAAGGCGGTCAGATCGGCCCCTTCCAGATTGCCGAGCAGCCGGTAATGGTTCTTGTACTTCTCAAACAACGGCGCTAAGCGGGCGGCGTAGGCTTCTTCACCCAGGATGTTTTTATACGGCCCGGCATGGAGAACGATAGCGTCCGGGAAGGCGGCCAGCACGGCGGGCAGGGCGTTGAGCAGCACTTCCACCCCTTTTTCAGTAGCTAAACGAGCCGCGATACCGATGACGGGACGGCCGTGTAAACCTTGCATCTCACAGAACTGCTGCGCGGCTTCATCCGAACAGTAGGCCAGTTCCACCGGCGGCGGGATGATGTGCAGCTTTTTGCCCAGGTATTGCGACAGATACGGCGAGTGGGTGCCATAATCGCGGGTATACGTCACCACCGCGTCCGCCAGATTCCCGGCCATCTGGTTCATGCCCTGCACCACCCGGTCAACCAGCCGGTTAAAGCTGCCCTCCGGCAGTTGCAGGTCACAATGATAGGTCAGCACCACCGGCTTGCCCATCAGCCGCCCACGCAGAGCCACGCCGGGCGCGTCAAACTGGGGCAGGTGCAGGTGAATGACGTCCGCCTTTTGCGCCAGCTTCCAGGCCATCGGCCCAAAACCAGGCATAAGCACCCCTTTGCTGACGCGCAAGGTAACGGGCACCCGCACAATTTTGACGCCATCCTGCAAATCATACAGCGGCAGCTTGCTGTCATACCGCGAAGTAAGTACGGTGACATCATGTCCCTGCTGCGCCAGCGCCCGGCTCAACCGCTCCACATAAATCGTCAGCCCGCTCACCCAGGGGCGGTAATAGGTTAAAACTTCCAATATTCTCATGCGTTTGTCCTGCTGTTTACGCGGTTATACACGACTTTTTCTCATGATGCGTGATGCGTAACCCGTGGCTTTCACGCATCACGCATCACGGGTCACGTTTTTCTCCCGCTTCATATAATTCTGCGTGGTACGCACCACTGCGCCAATGGTGGAGCCGGTGGCGGCGATGCCGATGAGGCCAAGGATGGTGAGGACGACATAGTTCATGGCATGGTAGGCAAAGGCAAAGCTGGCCGAGGCGGCTGCCGGTTGACCCAGGAGGGCCAGCGCGGCCGTGACCCCCGCCTGAAAGACGCCCACGCCGCCGGGCGACGAAGGCGCAGCAATACTTAGGGCGGCGGCGCAGACGACAAAGGCGGCCATCGGTACCGTCACGTCCAACCCCACGGCGCGCATCCCAATCCAGTAGGCAAAAATGATGGGCAGCCAGACCAGGACGCTGAGAAATAACAAGATAAGGCCATCTTTGAAGCGGGTGAGGCTGTCCAGCCCTTTAAGGATGTCGTCTACACGACGCACCCAGGTTTCGGTATTCAGCCAGGGAATGCGATCCAGGATGATAGCGGCCAGGCGGCGGAAGAACGGCCGTTGGTTCGCCGCCACAATTAACACGATGATAGCGATAACGGCCAGTACACCTGTAAACAGGGCAGCGCTGCGAAATTCCGGCGGCAGCGTCGGCGCATAGGCCAGGGTGAAGGGCAGCAGCGCCACCACAAACATCATGTCTAGCACCCGCTCCACCACCATGGTGGAGATGCTCTGCGAAATGGTCAGCGGTGGCACACTGCCCATGAGCACGGCGCGGGCCACATCCCCCAGGCGAAAGGGCAGGTACATATTGAGCATGTAGCCAATGTTCTGCACATGGAACACCTGCCCATAGTTGACCTGATTGCCCATCATAAACCGCCAGCGCACGGCGCGGATAAGCATAAAGAGCAACACGCCCAACCCCGTCAGCCCCAGGTAGGCGTAATTGGCATGGCGGAAGGCATCAATGATGTCACGGGGATCTATAAAAAGGAAGATGGCAATAAGGCAGAGGAGGCTCACGGCCGTGCCAATCCACAACTGGCGGCGATCTTTTTGGCTACTTTCCATAGGGGCGGGATTATAACAGCAGTGGGGACTACTGTCTCAGTAAATTGTGTTTTTGAGGGCGCGTACCAGTTCTCTTGGTTTTACCCTCTGCAATTTGGGGCTCATACGGCAACAGGAACGCGGGTGACAACAAGGGATTCAGATTCGATAGGGATAGGTTCGCCGTTTTCGATCAGCCCATCAATGTAAAGACTTATCGCTTCTTTAATGTATTGGATGGTTTCATCCAGAGTGGAACCAAATGTGTGGCAACCAGGCAAAGCAGGTACATAGGCATGGTACATATCTTCATCTGGTTCTATTGCAACCGTATAGCTGGTCATCGTATTTGCTCCTTACCTTACTACAGTTTTCAAAATATAACAGGGTTAAACCATTTTCACAAACCGGTGCGATTTGTGCCTACAAGCGGAGCGGCGTATTATTGGCAGGCAGGATAATCATAATTCATCCTTCATAATTCATAATTTCCAAAGGAGGTCACGATGCAGTTTGTTAATTTAGGCAAGTCTGGTTTGAAGGTTTCTCGCATTTGTTTGGGGATGATGAGTTATGGGTCGTCGCAGTGGCGGGAGTGGGTGCTGGATGAGGCGGCGGCACGGCCGTTTGTGCAGCGCGCTCTGGAATTAGGCATCAACTTCTTCGACACGGCCGATATGTATTCTCTTGGCGTCAGCGAAGAAGTCACCGGTCGCCTGTTGAAGGAGTTTGCCCGCCGCGAAGAAGTGGTGGTCGCCACCAAAGTGTTCTTCCACCACAACGATAATGACCCCAATTCCGGTGGCCTGTCGCGCAAGCATATCATGGACGCCATTGACTCCTCGCTGCGCCGCCTGGGGATGGAGTACGTGGATCTGTACCAGATTCACCGCTGGGATTACACCACGCCGATTGAGGAGACGATGGAGGCATTACACGATGTGGTGAAGGCGGGCAAGGCGCGGTACATCGGCGCATCCAGCATGTTTGCCTGGCAGTTTGCCAAAGCGCAGTACACGGCCGATGCCCACAACTGGACGCGCTTTGTTTCCATGCAAAACCACTGGAATCTGGTCTACCGCGAAGAAGAGCGGGAGATGGTGCCGCTTTGTCTGGATCAGGGCGTGGGCCTTATTCCCTGGAGTCCGCTGGCGCGGGGTTTCCTGGTGGGCGACCGCCGGGCGAAAGGGGAGGGGCCTACTTCTCGCGCCAAAACGGATGCCTATGCTCACAGTATGTATTATGCCGCAGGGGATTTTGAGGTGGTGGATCGGGTGATGGAAATTGCCGACCAACATGGCGTAAAACCGGCGCAGATTGCCCTGGCCTGGCTATTGCATAAACAAGGCGTGGCGGCGCCCATCATTGGCGCCACAAAGATGTACCAGTTGGAAGAGGCGGTCACGGCCGTAGACATCCAACTCTCCGCCGAAGAAATCCGCCTTCTCGAAGAACCGTACCGGCCACATCCCATTTTAGGGCATTCATAAACCTTTTGAAGGAGACACAAACATGAACCGGTATCTGATCGAATCACCACACGAAGCAGAAGATTGTGACCGCATCCTCCGGGATGTGCTGGCGATGGGGTACATCCACCATTTTGAGTGGGGCTGTAAAGCCGGCGATCACACCGGCTGGGCGATTGTAGAGGTGGAGAACATTAATCAGGCGCGGGTGATGGTACCACCTCTGGTGCGCCCCCGCGCCCGTATTGTCCCCCTCACCCGTTGGTTCCCCGAAGATTTTGAGGATAAATAAAATCCGTTTGTAGTAGGCGATTTATCGCCATCAAAGGGCGACAAATCGCCTACTACAAACCTGTTTACTTGGCGAAGCTAAGGGCGCGGGTTTCGCGGATGACGGTCACTTGAATCTGGCCGGGATACTGCATACTCTCCTCAATGCTCTTGGCAATGTTTTTGGAGAGGCGCATTGCTTCCAGATCATCTATCTGCTCTGGCTTGACCAGGATGCGAATTTCGCGGCCGGCCTGTAAGGCATAAGCGCTCTCCACCCCCTGGAAAGACGTGGCAATGTCTTCCAACGTGCGCACCCGCTTGATGTAATTCTCCAGACTCTCGCGCCGGGCGCCCGGTCGGGCGCCGGAAATGGCGTCGGCGGCTTCCACGATAATGGATTCCACCGATTCCTGTTCCACTTCGTGATGGTGCGAAGCAATAGCGTTGATCACCGCCGGGGGCACGTTGAAACGTTTACAGAATTCCGCGCCGAGCATGGCGTGCGTGCCTTCTTGTTCGTGATCCATTGCCTTGCCAATGTCGTGCAGCAGGCCGCCCATCTTGGCAATTTCTATATTCGCGCCTAACTCGGCCGCCAGGACGGAAGAAATTTTGGACGCTTCTACGGCATGGAATAGTTGGTTCTGGCCGTAGGAGGTGCGATATTTCAAACGGCCCAGCATTTTGGTCACTTGCGGGTGCAGGCCATGGACGTTGGCTTCGTAGGCAGCCTGTTCGCCGGCTTCTTTGATGTCCTGGTTGACCTGCTGTTGGGCGTCTTTGATCAGTTTTTCGATGCGGGCGGGGTGGATACGGCCGTCTACAATCAACTTCTCCAGCGCCCGCCGTGCCACTTCCCGGCGCACCGGGTCAAAGCTGGAAATCGTCACCGCTTCCGGAGTGTCATCCACCACAACATCCACCCCCGCCGCCTGTTCAAAAGCGCGAATGTTGCGCCCGCTGCGGCCGATGATGCGCCCTTTCATCTCCTCGCTGGGCAGAACAACGGTGGACACCGTGATCTCCGCCACCTGATCGCTGGCAATGCGCTGGATAGCCATGGCGATCAGTTCTCGTGCTTTCTGGTTAGCCGTCTCTTTGGCCTCATCTTCAATTTCGCGCATGATGCGGGCCATATCCTGCCGCGCTTCTTTTTCCACGTCCAGGAGTAACTGCTGTTTGGCTTCTTCCACGGTCATGTTGGCTACTTGTTCCAACTGGCCGCGTATGGTGGCTTCCAGCGTTTCCAGTTCATTGTGCCGCCGGTCTATACGGCTCTGGCGTTTGTTCAGGATTTGTTCGCGCTGCTCCACTTTTTGCACCTGCTTGTCCAGGTTTTCACTGCGCCGGTCTACCCGTTCTTCAGCGCGGGCTAAATCAGCATAGCGGCGCTCGATAACCTTTTCCGCCTCGGTGCGAATTTGTTTAGACTCGCGGCGGGCCGTCTCCAAAATCTTTTGGTTTTCCTGCTCGGCCTCTTTTCGTTTTTGTTCCAGTTCTGTTTCAAGATTTTGTTGAGCCTCCTGAACGCGGGGTTTTAGCACCATATAGGTGATGGCGGCAGCCGCCACAGCCCCAATCAGCAGGCCCACAATGGCATATATGATGGGCATAGTTGCTCTCCTACGGAATTATGAATTATGAAGGATGAATTATGAATTTCATCCTGGCTGAACCTTACTCATGGTTCCGTTCATTCCAACACTCGTTTACAATTTGTTTGATAAGGTCATATGAAAAGCCGCGCCGTTGCAGATAGCTGCTCAATTTTTGTTTGAACTCTGCCTCGGGCAGTTGTCCTGCCCCGGGCAGTCGCTGCCAGCGGGCAACCTGTTTTTGCGCTGCCTGGCGGGCGGCTTCTGTTTCATCTACCTCAGTTATTACCGATTCCATCACGTCACGGCTTACCCCTTTTTGCTGCAATTCCTGGCGTAAGGCCATCCGGCTGCGCGGCTTGAACGTTTCGCGCTGTTCTACCCAGTAGCGGGCAAAAGCAGCGTCATCCAACAGGCCAACTTCTTGCAACCGTTCACACGCCTGGTCTACGGCCGTGTCCACAAACCCCTTCTGGCGCAAATGGGTGCGTACCTCAGCCATGCTGCGTGGGCGATATTCAATGTAACGGATAGCGCTTTGTTTGGCGTTTTCCAATTCGTCGGCTTGTTGCAGCTTCTCAATTTCGGCGGTGGTCAACGTCTGGCCAATGCGCAGAGACACGGCCGTGACCGCTGCCAACCCAAACGCAAACGCCCCATCCAGGTGAACATTCACCCGGTTGGGGTTCCGCTGTTGGGTTGTTAATGCTGTAATGGTGCCCATAAAATAACAAAGCCGCAGCGCAGGCGCCACGGCTTCACCATCTTCTATAGCGACGAGTTATTGAGGTTGTCTTTTCAGGCAAGAAACCACCCGCTGATGGGGTGGTTGACACTCAGCAGTTGCTCAATCAGGCGATCCTCTTCTGCGGACTACCGGAGAAAAGGATGGCTGTACAAATGACATTGCACGGGTTTTGCTGGTTACAATACAACTGTTTGCAGACCATATGGAACAATTCCTAAAAGGTCTCTTTCAGAAGTTCAACTTTTCCAAAAAGTTGAACTTCTTATGATAAGCCTTTCGTTCAAAATCATTTTTCTGAAAAAGGGTGCGGCCCTTACAAACAGAGTCGCGTCAATTTGTTACTTGCTGTAGACAAAATCAATTTCTAATCGTCGGTTTTAATCTGGTTGCCTATGGCAGCGGCCGGAATGGTTACACGGCCGTCTCATGCCGGTTGCAATTGGGGCAAACCGGCATCCTGACGAATCAGGTTCTCCAATTCAATTAAAAGTTCAGGATGTGTGGTCAGGTACTCTTTGGCGTTTTCGCGCCCCTGACCCAATAACGTTTCGCCATAGCGGAAAAACGCGCCCCGTTTTTCCACCAGGCTGCGTTCTGTTGCCAGATCTAACACGCACCCCGTTTTGGAAATGCCCTGGTTGTACATGATGTCAAAACCGGCTTCGGTGAAGGGCGGCGCTACTTTGTTCTTTTTCACTTTCACCACTGCCCGGCTGCCTACCACCTCGCTGCCGGCCTTAATCGTCTCCGTGCGCCGAATATCCAACCGCACCGACGCATAAAACTTCAGGGCATTACCACCGCTGGTGGTTTCCGGGTTGCCAAACATCACCCCAATTTTGGAGCGAAGCTGGTTGGTAAAAATCATCACCGTGTTTGTTTGTTTGATGGCGCCAGACAGTTTGCGCAGCGCCTGCGACATCAACCGCGCCTGCAAACCGACGTGCGCATCGCCCATTTCGCCTTCAATTTCGGCGCGGGGCACCAAAGCGGCCACCGAATCCACCACTACCACGTCCATTGTGCCCGAACGGATGAGGGCTTCGGCAATTTCCAACGCCTGCTCGCCGGTGTCGGGTTGGGATACATAGAGGTTATTGATGTCTACACCACACCGTTCGGCATAAAGCGGGTCCAGGGCATGTTCCATATCCACAAAGGCGCAAATGCCACCCATCCGCTGTGCCTCAGCAATGATGTGCTGGCACAGGGTGGTTTTACCGGAAGATTCCGGGCCATAAATTTCAATGACGCGGCCTCGTGGTAGTCCCCCTACCCCTAAAGCGATGTCCAACGACAACGCCCCGGTGGGAATGGCCTCAATTTGCAGGTGACGGGCATCACCCAAACGCATAATCGTCCCTTCACCGTATTTCTTGGTTAAAGTGGCGATTGTGTTTTCTAGCTGCCGATCTTTTCCCTCTTTTGCCATTTTTCCTTATGAAAGGTGCCTGTTAGAATTTTGATTATGTAGTGTACAATAGGGTTATGGAATTGGCAAACGACGCCCTCCCTCACCTCTCACCGGCCGAGTTACATAAAGGGATTCGTGTGGCTACACAGGCTGACGCCAGCGCCGTGACCCGGTTGTTGGAAACGGCCGTTTACCGCCACCTGCACGCCGATTGGTATATGCCCGGTGACTGGTTGGGCACGGCTGGCTTTGTCATGTTGCCCAAGCCGGTCGCGTCGCCGTTGTCGGCGGCGGCGCGTTTTGTGGGGGTGCGGCAGCAGGCGTTGGCCTGCCTGGCCGGGGCGGCCGATATACCGGAGGTGGCCTGGGTGCGGGTGGCGGCCATCAGCGGCGACCTGCCCACGCCGGACGCGGTATTGGCGGACATGATGCGCCGGGTGATCGCCTATTTACAAAAGCGCCACGTCTCTTATCTGGCCTGGATGCCGTCTACGTTTTGGCCGGGTAGCTGGCTGCAAACGATGGGTTTTACGCTGCACAATCAGTTGGAGACGTATGTAAAGGATGACACGGCCGTGCCCCCCACCTCTCTACCTGCTTCTTTCACCATCCGCCCCATCAGCGACGCCGATTTTGAACCGCTGGCCGACCTGGAAGTGGCGGCGTTTGCCCCGCTCTGGCGGCACAGCGCCCATGCCCTGCGGCTGGCTTCCTACCGGGCGCTCAGTTTTGACGTGGCCTGGGCGGGGGATACGGCCGTAGGCTTCCAACTCAGCGCCCACAGCGACTCCGGCGCCCACCTGGTGCGCCTGACCATCCACCCTGCTTACCAGGGGCAGGGTCTTGGCTCGGCCCTGCTGGGGCACGCACTGGCCGGGTATCATCGTCATGGACTAACGGCCGTGTCCCTGAACACCCAGGCAGATAATCTGGCTTCACAGCAGTTGTACCGGAAGTTTGGCTTTCGCCCCAGCGGCCAACGGTGGCCCTTGTGGCTCAAGGAATTGACCGATGACCCAATATGAACCCGTCCACATTCCCGCCGACGCCCCCTATATCAATGCCTTACTGCTGCAAACGATGCAGGGCATTGAAGAAGTATTGGGCGCAAATGGGCTAAACGCTGTCTTGCAAAACAGTGGCCTTGAACGTTATGTCAACAATCCGCCGCCCAACAACCTGGAATCAGGCATCGAGGCGCGGGAGTTCGCCCGGCTCAATGCGGCCATCGAGGAATTCACCGGGCGCGCCGGTAAAGGGATGTTACAGCGGATCGGCCGTTCCTCTTTTCGGTGGGGCATTCGGGAACAATCGGGTACCATGGGGCTGGCGGGCATTGCCCTAAAGGCGCTGCCACAGCGTTTGCGGATGCGGGCCGTGCTGCTGGGTATTCGCAAGGCGCTGATGGATACGGTACCCTATGGGTTAATTGATGTCCGGGATGAAAATGGCGTGTTTGTGTTTACGGATTATGCCTGCGTCATCTGCCATTTACGTCCCGCCGATAAACCGCTGTGCCACATGTACGTGGGCACACTCAGTGAAGCGATGGCTTATGCCACCGGCAAAGATTTCCGCGACTTTGAGGTGACAGAAACACACTGCCGGGCGCAAGGGCACGATTATTGTCGTTTTGAGATTCAGGAAGCAGGTATGTAAGGGGTTGCATGAGTCATGGTTCATGCAACCCCTTACCTTCGGGCTATGATGACAGACAGGGTTTCTAGCAGCAGCAACAATACCAAAACCTGGCGCGATCTATTGTTCATTTTGGTCGTCGGTATGTGCCTGGGCATTTTAGGTGGCCTGGTAAACAAACTTGCCGGTGCGCTCGTGGGCGCAGCCGTCTTATTGGCTCTTTTTGGGGCATACAACAATGTCTTTGACAACAATCGCCGCCTGATGAGCGGATTAGTGGCCGGGGGCGTTACGGGCGCGGTTGTGGGCGAGATTGCCTTCCTTTTAGGTGGTATTCCTGAGAGCATCTGGCAGGCAGCTTTGTTTGGCATGGTGCGGGGCATGTTGCTGGGTGCAGTGGTGGGGCTGATTACCCGCGCGCGCCCAGACGAAGGGGATTCCGCCAGTGTGGCTCTGTTTTTGGTTTTTGGCTCGATGGTGGTGGGGGCAGTTTTGGGGGCCGGCGTGGGGCTGGTCACCGGGCTGACGATTGCCCTCATCAGCACCGGCTGGTGGGGAAACATTCTGGCGCTCTTATTGGGTCTGGTAGTCGGTGGGTATTTAGGTTCTTATTTCCAGACACGGCAGACGGTTATTTCCAGCGCGGTCATCTTTGCTTTGCTGGCTCTGGCGGGCGCTCTTTTTCAGGGCATTCTGGCGGGATTGGTCATGGGGATGCTGGCGGGTGCGCTGACGCCCATGCTGGTTGTAGCGGCTATCGGCTTTTTTGGCGGCCTGACCAGCCGGGGGCTGAAAGCGGGGGCATTGGAAGCGATTGAAGCGCCGGCCGAAATGATCCAGCAGGGGGCCGTCCCGTTTCTGGCGCCGGCCATCCTGGTGGGCATTATTGTGGGGGTGGCTGCCGCCGGTGAAGGCGCCATGATCGCGCTGGCGGTGACGCTGGCGATCATTGGTATGCTGCTGGGGGTGATTATTGAGATTGAGCAGCGCCAGGTGAATCGGCTGACTATTGGGCGGCTGATTGAGATGATCATGTTGGGATCAGACCGCTGGCCGATTGTGGAGATGGCCACAAAACTGACCGGCGCGAACCGGCGCACGGCCGTGTCTGGCGCGATGATGGGCCTGATATTGGGCGTGCTGGGCGCAGGTATTGGCTTTTTGATTGGCTGGCAGTTGACTCAATTGTTGAATACGCTGTTATGAGTGATTGTAGATTCGGAGAGTAGGAGATTAAGGTGCCCCATGAAACGTTCCCCGGTTACACAGGCAGAGTTAGATGAGGCGTTACAAACCTTACCCGGCTGGCAGGTGCAGGATGGCAAATTGCACAAGGAATATCGCTTTGCCACCTTTTCCCTGGCGATGGGCTGGATGATGAGCGCGAGTATTGAAGCGGACAAAATGGATCACCACCCGGAGTGGGCTAACGTCTACAATCGGGTGACGGTTGACCTGGTAACACACAGCCTGGGCAACCAGATCAGTAACCTGGATATTGAATTGGCAAAGAAGATGGAGGCGTTGGGGGACGGCCGTGATGCGTGATGCGTGATGCGTGATGCGTGATGCGTGATGCGTGATGCGTGATGCGTAAACCGTAATCCGATGTCCGATTTCGGGCAACAAAAAAAGCACCCAACAGGGTGCTTTTTTTGATAGCGGGGACAGGATTCGAACCTGCGACCTCCGGGTTATGAGCCCGACGAGCTGCCTCTGCTCTACCCCGCAACGACAGATAGGAAGTATACCAACCAATCCGTTTTCCGGCAAAAAGTAGACATAAGATGTTCAGGTGTCAAGGTGTCAAGTTACCTGACACCTTGACACCTATAACCGCGTTTGCCCTTTTAGCTCCAGGTACTTGTTGAGCAGGCCGGCGGTGAGGTGGTAGGCGGGGATGTCCATGGTCATCACGCCGCGCCGTTCCAGCAGGCTGCGCCACATCAACCGCTCATCCAGGATTTGTTCAGCCAGGGCGCGCTCCTGGATGGCGTCTATGCTGTAAGGAGAACGCTGCGCCGCCGCCAACACGTTGGGGTCGCTAAGGGTGATGCACAGCGGCAGATGATGGGGGTAAAATGCGCCCAATTGGGGAGCCAACAGTTCTACCGCTTCCTGGCGGGTGGGGTCGGTGAGCAGCACAATGAGGGAACGGCGCTGGCGTTGGGTTTGCAGGTAGTGAAGGGCACGGCCGTAGTCCGGGTCATCGGCTTGCGGCTCCACATTGTATAAACCTTCGATCAGGAAACTCAGGTGGCTGGCTCCCGAACGGGGGGGGATGTATTTCTCGATCTGCCCGGCAAAGGTGAGCATCCCTACCCGGTCGCCCCGTTTCAGGGCCACGTAGCTGAACATGAGGACGGCATTGATAACCAGGTCAAGGCGGGTGGTGCGGGCAATGCCCAACGGCCGTGTCCCCATCCGCCGCCCCACGTCCACCAGCAGCACAATGTTCTGGCTGCGCTCCGGGCTAAAATCCACCGTAATCGGCTTGCCGTGCCGCGCCGTCGCCTTCCAGGAAATACGGCGGTAATCGTCATCGGGCACATAGTCACGTAACTGCTCAAATTCACTGCCGCTGCCATACTGCTGTGACTGCCGCAAGCCAATTTGAATCTGACGGCCGTACCGCGCCAACTGTTCATACTGCCGGATTTGCAGCAAATTGGGGTACACCTTCACCTGCGTTGGCGCCGGGTAGGTGGCCTGGCGCATAAACAAACCCCAGACGCTCGTCCAGCGCAGGGTCAGATTACCAAAAGTGTGGTCGCCACGACGAATAGGCCGCACCTGATAGGTAAAATCGGCACGGCCGTGAGGTTTCAACGTTGCCATCCAATGGGGAAAGCGGTGAACGTTTAGCGCCGTCAACCAGGGCGGTGGTATGTCCAACGCTTCAATGTCTATCACCTGCCCGGTGAGGTTTTCCACCGTCATCGTCACCGGGCCGGGTTGGGAAAGCGTCATCTGGCCGTTATGCTGGCGCGTTAAGGTAAAACCGGCCGGGCCGGGCGTCTGGCGCAGGTCGGTGCGGAGCAGGGATAGGGTCACGGCCGTGACCACCACCACCCCCAATAGCAACCAGACCCAAAAATAAGACAGCGCCAGGCACAACATCGCCAACAGCAGCAAAAAGAGGCTGCGCCAGGTCGGTTTGTATTCACCGGCAAACTGCCGGATTTGTTCACGCCGCTGATGGGATGTCATAGGCCAGTGGGTTCATCAATATAAGGGTACAGATAACCCAATCTTCAACCGTGTCCAGATCAAACTGCCAGCCGGGGGTACGGGCGATGTGGAGCGTCAGACGGCCGTAGCGCGCCGCCAATACATGCTTTTGAAAACTGCCCTCGCCAAACTGAAAAGGGAAGTCCACCGGCGCCGGCAATAGTAAACCATTCGTCCCCTGCTCATGCCGATCCGGGCAGATGCCCACAGCCTGGGGCGGCGTGTTGTCTGCCAACGCCTGTACATCGGCGGCCGTCAGAAATGGCAGATCGGTGGGCAGCACCAGCAGGCGGGCCGCGTGCGCCACGGCTGCCAGCCGCGCGCCTTCTTGGATGGCCCCATTCAGCCCGGCGGTGGGTGACTCCGCCAGGGTGAGGGCGTTACAGGCAGTGGCAAGCTGCTGCACGGCCGTGTCCCGGCTAACCACCACTATGCGATCCACCATCCCCGATTCCTGCAATACGCCCAGGGTGCGCTGCAACAGGAATTGCGTCAGGGCCGCGCGTTCGGGTGGGGTGAGTACGGCCGTGAGCCGGCTTTTTGATTGCGCCAATGATTTGACGGGAATAACTGCCCAGGTTGCCATAGATATGCTCTCAAGACCTGACCGGTTTATAGAACCTGTCAGGTCTGCTTGATTGTAACAGAGACGGCCGTTGGGCAAAAAAGGGATTGTGCTAAAATTTGTTTATTAGCGGAGATGAGAGATTGGAGATTGTGGTTATCTCCAATCTCTCATCTCCAATCTCAATCCAATTGGAGGAAAACGATGGCCTTTGCAATTCCCAGTTTATTATTGAAGCAGTTATACACCTTTGGCAGTTTGAAAAATAACCGTCATGGCGTTCGTTTTGCCATTAAGAACCGCCTTAGTGATACCCAAATTACCGGCGTCCATGGCGTCAGCATCGGCAAACAAGAGATACCCCTCACGGCCGTGACCCTGGAATTGGATGATGGCCACACCCTCAAGCCGGAGGAACTGACGCCGGAGACCCCCCTCGACTTCCCCCTGCGCCGCACCCTGCACGTCCTATGCACCATGGACCGGCTGCCCGAAGGTAAATACAGCATCGAAGTCCGTTTTTCCGCCAACCCCTTCGGCAAGCTAACGCTAAAAGTTGAAGATGCCATCAGCGAAGAAGAAGAAAACGTCATTAAAATCCCACGTAACCCGGCAGACGATTACACCCCTGACATTATCGCCGAACGACAAAAATTCGTGGGCGAATTCACCGGCAAAAAGTTGGAACATCTCACCCACTACTCCTTCGATCCCCACATTGCCCAGGGCAACATCGAAAGTTTTACCGGCGTCGCCCAAATTCCTATCGGTTTTGCCGGGCCACTGACCATCAATGGCGAACACGCCCAGGGGGATTTTATTGTCCCGCTGGCTACCACCGAAGGAACGTTGGTGGCCTCTTACAACCGGGGCATCAAGGTACTGAATTTGTCCGGCGGCGTCACGTGCAGCGTGGTAGGGGATTCGATGCAGCGGGCGCCTGTTTTTGTTTTCAGCAATGCCCGCGAAGCGCGCGAGTTTATTAAATGGGTGGAGGCCAACTTTTCCCGCATTGCCGAAGAGGCGGAAGCGACGTCCAGCGTGGCTAAATTGCAATACATTGACCCCTACACCGCCAGTAAGTTTGCCTATTTGCGCTTCAACTATTCCACCGGGGACGCCGCCGGGCAAAACATGGTGGGGCGGGCTACGTTTGCCGCCTGTAGCTGGATTCTGGATCAATACCCTGGCATTTTGAACTTCTTTTTGGAGTCTAACCTGGCCACGGACAAGAAGGCGTCACAGGTGAATGTGATGCACACACGCGGCAAACGGGTCACGGCCGAATGCGTGGTCAAACGTGACGTACTCATCCAGCACATGCGCGTGGAGCCGGAAAAGCTCTTTTTCCATGCGGGCATTGCCAACGTGGGCGCGATTTTGTCCGGGGCGAACAACAACGGCCTGCACTCGGCCAATGGCATTACGGCCATGTTCATCGCCACCGGGCAGGATGTGGCGAATGTGTCCGAGTCATCGGCCGGCATCATTTACGCCGACCTGACGCCGGCGAAGGATTTGTACCTATCCATCACCATCCCCTCGCTGATCGTAGCCACGTATGGCGGCGGCACCGGGCTGGCTACGCAGCGGGAATGTCTGGAGCTGTTGGGCTGCTGGGGCAAAGGGAAGGTGAACAAACTGGCGGAGATTATCGCCGGGGTGGTATTGGCCGGGGAAATTTCGCTGGCTTCGGCTATCTCCTCTTCAGATTGGGTGAGCAGCCATGAGCAGTACGGCCGTAATCGGTAAAAAGTGAACTGTAAGCAGTAAGCAGTGAGCAGTAAGCGGTCAACGGCTCACTGCTTACTGCTCACTGCTAACTCAATTACAAATCTACTCCCCTTCCCTTCCTCACTCTTCAAAGTTAGCTGCCCACCATGTGCCTCCACCAGGTCGCGGGCGATGGTCAGGCCGAGGCCCATGCCCTGCGGGAAGCGGGTTTGGGCGCGGCTGCGGTAGAACGGCTCAAAGATGCGGGTCTGTTCGTCAGGGGGGATGCCGGGGCCGGTATCGGCAATGGTGATCTGGACAGCATTATCCTGGTGTACGGCCGTGACCCGCACCTCTCCCTCTTTTGGTGTGTATTTAATGGCGTTGCTCAACAGATTACCAATGGCCTGCGCCAGCCGGTCTGGGTCAATTTCCAGCTTGGGCAGATGAGGCGAAATATCCGTTTGCCAGCGCAGCCCCTTTTCCTGGGCAGACGCCCGCCAGGGCAGCAGCAGCGGCGGCAGCCAGTCGCTCAGGGCTACCGGTTGGCGATTGAGTTCCCGCGTGCCCAACACCTGCCCACCCAACTGCGCCAGGTCATCCAGCAACGGCCGCATCACCTGAATATGCTCCTCCACTCCTTTGAGAAGTTCAGCGCGCAGGGCCGGGTCTTCGTCCGCGCCGCTGCGCAGGGCCGTAACGGCAGCCAACATGGCCCCCAACGGCCGTCCCAATTCATGCACCAGATTCGCCAATAACTGCCGCCGGTTGTCTTCCAATTCCCGCAGCCGCGCCGCCAGGACGTTGACGGCATGGCTCAATGCTCTCATTTCTATTGCGCCCGTTTCCGGGATGGGTTCGGTGCGGTTGTGGTGGGCGATGTCGGTCACGGCCGTGCTGGCCACCGCAATCGGGCGGGCCATCCGCGCCGCCAGAACCGCACCAATAGCCGCGCCAATCATCAATTCCACCACAACCACCAAAATTACCAGCCGCCGCAGCCCGGTGAAGACCTGTCCGGCGGCATCCAGCGTACTGCTCACGTACACGTAGCCGGCCAGTTGGTTTTGCACGTCGTACACGGGCACGGCGGCTTCGGCGGATTGGACAAAGAGGGTGTAGGTAATTTGGGGGTCAGAAGGAGATTGGGAGATTGGGAGATCGGAGATTGGAGATTGGGGATTGGTGGAGGCCAGGATGGCGCCGTCGGGGGATTGTAGGGTGATGTCGCCGGTCACGGCCGTGCTTACCCGCGCCACAAAAAAGCGGGCACGCTCGCTGTTTTGCCAGACCTCGCTGTCCGCTTCCAGCAGTTCCGCCAGCAGCAGCGCCTGGCTCTGCACATCGGCCGCCAACTGCCGCAACACCACCTGCGTCTCCACCAGATACAAAATAATCAGGCTCGCCAGCGGCACCACCAGCAAGGTAGGCAAAATATGCGTCAGAACGAAACGGCCGCGCAGCGTTCGCATGGAGCTATCTGGTTTGGCGAAACTCATGCCATGTTAACGCCGGCCCATTCAAGACAACCGGCACAAAATTAAGGATGTCACGGCCAAGCACGCCCCACTCCGCTTCAACAACCAGATACCGACCATAAAAAACCCTGTTCAGGAAAATGAGGTCTAGTTGAACAGGAGAGGCATAAGAGACAGTACCATCAAAAGCCAGCAGTTCATAAACCTGGCTGGCATCAACCTCTAATTCAAGCGACGATAGAGCTTTCCGAGGGATTAACGTGGCATCTGCGCCTGAATCGAGGAGCATGAACACATTTGTTGATTGCTGGCGATTTATGGGATGACGTAGGCTTAACTGTGCAAATGGTGCGGGAGGATCAAAACGTTCGGCATCATAATTCGGCATCAGGCAATACCTCTATGATCTCTTTCTTGAAATCTTTTGCTTGTTCAGGATGCGCTAAACGGGGACTGTATACATGGACAACCGGTTTTGCCACCAGATCAGGAACGATGACATACACAGTCATACTTTCTGGCAACTGAACGGCCGTCTTCAACCGAATTTTCCCGTTCTCAACAATCCCTTCATAGGTTGAAACTTGCATGGATCACCTCATTACTTACCGGTCGAAATTTGAAGCACATTCTAGCATGAAAAAAGTCTCAAGGAGCAACCAGTTTGTAGCCGACGCCGCGGACGGTGATGAGGCGTTGCGGGTGTTGCGGGTCGGTTTCGATTTTTTCGCGCAGCCAGCGAACGTGAACATAGACGCCCTGCGGCTCGCCCATAAACTCGGCGCCCCAAACCCGGTTGAGGATGTCATCCACGGAGACAACGTTGGGCGAAGCCGCCGCCAGCACGTGCAGCAGGGCAAATTCACGCGGCGGCAAATCGGCCAACACTTTATCGGCCACTTGAACGGTGTGGGCGGCGGGGTCAATGGTCAGGTCGCCGACGGTGATGGTCTCGTTTTTGGCGGCGGTCACGGCCGTTTCCCTGCCCACCCGTCTCAGCACCGACTTCACATGCGCCAGCAGCACGTCCATGTTAAACGGCTTGGTAATGTACCCATCCGCCCCCAATTCCAGCCCCAAAATGGTGTCCAATTCGCGGCGGCGGGCAGTGACAAAGATAACGGCCGTGTCCACTTCTTGTTGAAAATGGCGCAGCGCCTCTAGCCCATCCATGCCCGGCAGCCCAATGTCCAGCAGCACCAGATCGGGCCGGTCGCGTTTGGCGATGTCCAGGGCGGCTTCGGCCGTTTCCGCCGTTGTCGTCCGGTAGCCATTTTGCTCCAACTGAAAACTCACACTGCGCCGCATCAGGGCGTCATCGTCTACCACCAGAATGTGTCGTGCCATGCACGGATTGTACTGGATTTTTAGGAGCGAGGTAGACGGTAATCGGTAATCGGTGAATCATAACCGATTACCGATTACCGATTACCGACTCACGGCCGTAACCGCCCCCCCATGCACCCAACCTCGCATGGCCGTTCCCGGCGCGCCAATTTGCGCCCAGTCGCCGCGCGTCTGGTAGAGGGCCACTTCCGCGCCGCCGTGTAGTTGAAAATCGCTGCCATACTGCTCACCCGGCCCGGCGTATACGTCGGCAACCTGGGCCACAATGACCGCTTCTTTGATGTTGTTGGCCGTTTGCAGGCGGCTGCCCAGCGCGAAGGCCGAAAGCAGGAACAGCAACGCCAGCGGCAGCAAACTGTATTTGAGCAGTGTGCGGCTACGGCCGTGCCCCAGCCGGCGCACCACCAACAGCGCCAGCCACAACACCGTCCAGAGCAGAAGGGTGAGTACGGCCGTTTCGTTCAGCGTCAACCAGTCGGCCATATCCGCCAAAAAAATAGTCACAATCGTATCCGGCGTCTGATTGAACTGGTCCGGGGCCTGCGCCCGCGCCAGCGCCAGATTGTGCTGAATGTCCCCGTCACGCGGGGCCAGTTGTTCAGCCCGGCGATAATTCAAAATGGCCTGCCCTAATTCGCCATTTTGATAATAAGCGTTACCGAGGTTGAAATAGAGGTTGGCGTCATCCATCCCCTGGCTGACCAGATTTTCATAGGCGCGGATGGCTTCGGCAGTACGGCCGTTGGCCGCCAACACATTCGCCGCCGCCATCTCTCCCCCATCAGCCCACACGCCGGGCACAAAAATCAAGGCTGCTAAAAATAAAGTAATGAGTGCAATTCGTTTCATTGTTTATTCTCAAAGATTAGAGATTGGAGGTTGGAGATTGTGTAAACAAGGAATCTCTAATCTCCAATCTCCCTATAAATAACTTTCCAACTTCTCCACCACCGCCAGCGTCCGTTGCAGCAGGTCATCCACATTGCTGCGGCTGGCGGGGGCAAAACGGCCCGCTTCGGCCTGGGCCAGGCAGATTTCCACATTGGCAATGGTACGGTCGCTGACGCCGCGTGTTTTGAGCAGGGCAGTACGGCCGTCGCTGGTCAATCCGCGCACCGAACTGTTCAGCTTTTCTTCCAGGTAAGTGATCAGGATACGCTGCACTTCGGCAAAGGGATCGTCGTGTTTACCGGCCTGTTTCAGCGCCTTTTCCGCCTTTTGGCTGGCCTGGGAACTGCGCCGTTCGTCGGCCGTTGCCAGCAGGTGCGCCTGCCGTCTCTCATGGGCCACCTGGCCCAGCACCAACCCCAACGGCAGCAGCCAGACCAGCCAGAAGAGGGGGTGCTGCGCCAGTTGGGGACCGGCATCTTGCACGGCCGTCACCGCCTTCATCGGTCGCAGTTCGTTAGTCGCCACCGGTGGTGTGCCCGGTTGTACAGGGGTGTAAGTCACGGCCGTGCCCTCAACCTGCACCCCCACCGGCTCACTGCGCAGCGTCTCATACACACCAGCGTCCGGGTCAAAATAGCTGTACTCCACGGCCGGCAAAGTCAGTTGGCCGCCGTTGGTGGGCGACATCAGCCACTCGTAGGATTTGGCGCCGCGCAAACGGCCGTTGACCACTTCCGTATACGTGCCGCTGTCGTTGGTAAAGGCGCGCCAGTTGCCATCATTGGCCGGGGCCGGGTCGCCCATGGCGCTCAAATTCCCCTGCCCGCTAATTTCCACGTGGAGCGTAATCGGTTCGCCCACTTTCGTCTCTTGTTTGTCTACGGCCGTGCTGAGGGCAAATTTACCCACCGCGCCTTTAAAGCTCAGGGGTGCACCCGCCGGGAGCGGCTGCACGTCCAGCGCCACCGGCTGCGTTTGCAGGGTGGTGTCCGCCTGCCACAGCCCGCCGGGGATAATCAGCTTTGTCGGCTCAATCATCACTTCGCCCGCCACTGTTGGAAAGAGGATGTGGCTGACTTCGGTGACCAGGTAGGCACGGCCGTCAACGTTCACGTTGTAACTTTGCTGCATCGGCTCTACGTCATGCCACAAGCCGGTAAATGCCGGCGGCCGGTAACTCACCTGGCCGGGCAGATTCACCGCCTGGTAAAAACGGAAGGTATACGTCACCTGTTCCCCCTGATAAGGGTTGGTTTTGTCTACGGCCGCTTCCACAAACAGGCTTTGCCCATTCAGCGTGGAAGGGGCGGGCGCCGGTTCGGCCGGTTGGCCTTGCGGCGCAGATGGCGCGGTACCCTGTGTCACCTGCACCTGAATCGGTTGGGTGCTAAAACTCTGACCATTGACCGTCACCGAAATCGCGTCAATGGTGAGTACCCCCGTTTGCGTCGGCTGCAAGCGAAACTGGTGAACGCCTTGCACGCGCATGTCGCCGTTGATGATGCTGATCTGCGTGGATTGGCTGCTGCCGACCACATTAAAACCGGCCAGCACGGGCAGTTCCGGCCTGGCGTTGACGCCATTCACCACCACGCTGAGAACAATGGTTTCATCGGTCGTCACATTGTTCCGATCCACCGTCGCCGTGATCACCTCCGCCTGCTGCGCCAGCGCCGGCGCTGCCAGCAGCCCCAGAGTGAATAAAGTTATGAGTATGATTGCGATTTTGTGTTTCATGTTTCACCTTATCTCAGAGGAGTGGGGCACACCCACGTGCCCCGCGTGGGACGTGGGCGTCCCACGCTCCTCCACTTACCAATCCTGCGCCGGCGGCGGGCCGGGCACAATGAGCATTTGCCCCAATTTTTCTTGCAACGTCTGGGCATTTCCGGCGATGGCGGCCAAAAGCTGTTCCGCCTGTTCCTGGCTCAATTTTTCGCCCGGCTGCAAACCGGCCATCGTGCCCTCTTCGTCGCCATTCTCTTGACCGGGCTGCGGCTGTTGTCCATTCTGGCCGGGCTGATTGGGCTGGCCATTCTGGTTTTGCTGATCTTGCGGCTGGCCGTCTTGCCCTTCGTTTTGCTGATCGCCTTCCTGTCCTTCTTGCTGCTGATCATTTTGTTGATCACCATTTTCGCCGGATTGGTCTTGCTGATCTTGTTGATCCTGGCCTTCGCCATTTTGATCCTGCTCTTGTTGATCCTGGTTCTGCTCTTGCTGCTGTTCCTGCTGCTCTTGTTGCTGCTGTTGTTGGTTCAGCGCCAGTTCCAGGTTGTATTTGGCGTCGGCGTCGTTTGGGTTGAGCAGGAGGGCCTGGATGTAGGATTGCACGGCCGTGCCCAAATCCTGCGCGTTAAACAGGCTGTTACCCAAATTAAAGTAGCTGTGCTGCGCCAACTCTTCGTTGGCATAGAGCAGCGCTTGTTGCATTTGCGCCAATGCCTGCTCATATTGCCCTTCGCGGTAAAAAGCGTTGGCGGCGTTGTAATACGGCTCCGCCAGTTCAGGATTTTCAACCTGGGCATTCTGGTACCGTTCCAGCGCTTCCAGATACGCCTGCTCGGCGTAGGCGCCGTTGCCCTGTCGCAACAGTTTCGCCGCCGGGTCGCCCCCGTTCAAGGCCGCCAAAACAGCGATTGCCAATAGGGTCACGGCCGTCAGGCCGATGATGATGATTTTGTTTCTCTTTTTCATTGTGCTGCCTCCGTTTCCGGTAATCGGTTATCAGTTATCGGTAATCGGTTGACCGATGACCGTTTACCGATTACCGATAACCGTTTACCGATCACCACCCGATCCGGAATCAACTCCGCCACCACCAGCGCCAGCAGCGCTAGGAAGAGGAAACCCTGGTAGCGTTCAATCATTTTTGTTTCCGTGCGGTTGGCCAGTTGGGCGCGTTGCAGACCGTCAATTTCGGCCAGCAGCGCGTCCAGTTCGGAACCGCCGGGAGTGGCCTGGAAGTAACGGCCGTGCCCAATCCGCGCAATCTCCTCCAAAGTCCCACTCTCCAGCCGGGAGATGACGGTGTTGCCTTGCGCATCCTGTTTGTAGCCCACCACATTGCCCCACTGGTCTGTTTGCGGCACCGGCGCGCCTTCGGGCGTGCCCAGACCGATGGTGTAGATGAGAATGCCTTCCTCGGCGGCTGCCTGGGCCGCGCCCAGGGGATCCGTCTCGTGGTCTTCGCCGTCGGTGATGATGACCAGCACTTTCTGGCTGTCCAGGTTGGGGTCAAAACCGGCCTGGGCGGTGCGGATGGCGTCGCCGATGGCCGTGCCGGGGCGGGAGATGCTGCGCGGCCCGGCGCTGTCCAGATAGTTGCGCGCCGTGCCGTAGTCGGTGGTCAGTGGGAACTGAATGAAGCTGGCCCCGGAGAACAGCACCAGGCCGATCTCATCGCCGTTCAATCTGTCCATCAGATCAGAGATTTCCAGTTTAGCCAGGGTCAGGCGGTTGGGTTTAAGGTCTTCGGTGAGCATAGATTCGCTCACGTCCAGGGCCACCATCACCTGCAACCCCTCCTGTTCCACTTCACGCACCTCGGCCCCCCACTGCGGCCGGGCCAGGGCGATCACCAGAAAAGCAAAGGCCGTTAACCAGAGGATGATTTGCCAGCGACGGCCGTGCCAGTTTACATGGGCGCTCAGCCGTTCAATCAAACGGCGGTCGCCCAACTGCGCCAGCGCCCCCTTCCGCCGCGCCTCCGCCCACAGAAAAAAGGCGATAAAAGCGGGGATAAGGAGTAAGAAAAATAAGAACGTTGGTTTTGCGAATGTCATAATTACCTCATAGCAAGTGTCAAGTATCAGGTGTCAAGTTTCACGTGATACCTGACACATGACACTTGACACGTGACACCTGACACGTGACACCTGACACATTATGGGATCGTCCGAAACGCCGTCTTCCGCAGCAGCATTTCCGCCACCAGGAGCAAGGCGGCGGGCAAGACGAGCCAGATCATGAGTTCCTGGTATTGGTTGTAAACCTGAATTTCCACCTGGGACTTTTCCAGTTCGTTGATCTGATCATAGATTTGGGCCAGGGTGTTGGTGTCTTCGGCGCGGAAGTATTGGCCGCCGGTAATGTCGGCCACCTGGCGCAGTGTGTCCTCGTCAATCTGGCTTTCCTGGTAGCTGATTTGCGTGCCAAAAATGGTATCTACGGGCACGGGTACCTGCCCCGTCTTGCCTGCGCCAATGGTGTATACCTTGATGCCTAGCGTTTTGGCGGCTTCGGCGGCGGTGAGCGGATCAATTTGCCCGGCGTTGTTCACGCCATCGGTGAGCAGGATGACCACCTTGCTCGACGCTTCGCTTGAGGTGAGCATGTTGGCGGCGTTGGCCAGCCCCAGGCCGATGGCGGTGCCATCTTCCAATCCCAGGTCGGTCGCCAGTTCTACCTGATCCAGCGAACGCTGTAACATGGCGTGGTCCAACGTGAGCGGCGTCTGGGCGTAGGCTTCGTTGCTGAAGATGACCAGGCCGAGTTTGTCATACGGCCGTTCGCCAATGAACTGGCCGATCACCCGCTTGGACGCTTCCAGCCGGTTCTCCGGCTCAAAATCTAGCGAAGCCATACTGCCGGAGATGTCCAGCGCCAGGGCAATTTCCACCCCTTCGCCCTTGATAATCTCGCGGGCATGGCCCAGTTGGGGCCGCGCCAGCCCGATGATGAGCACGGAAATGGCTAACAAACGAGCGATGGTGAGCAACGGCCGTGCCGTGATACGCCAGGAACCGGGTAAACCTTTGGTCATACCCGCCACCGCGTAACTGATAGTTGCGGGTTTGGCCGCCCGGTTGCGCCAGTGCCATAGCGCCAGGGCGGGGACAAGTATGAGCAGGCTTAAAAACCAGGGGGTTGCAAATTGGAAGTTCATATCGTTGCCTTGCCTTTTAGAGATTGGAGATTGGGGATTGGAGATTGAGGGGGCGCGCTATCTTGAATCTCTAATCTCTGATCTCTAATCTCTACTGTGTCCAGCACCAGTTGCCGGGCGTCCTGCGTCAGCCGTTCCGCTTCGTGTGCGGTGGGTGTGACTTTGGCGAATTTCACCCAGTCGGCGTCTTCCAGCAGCAGCAGCAGGCGTTGGGCGTCGCCCAAATTGAGCGGCCCGGCGGCCAGGTCGTAGCGGATTTCGGCGGTGGTGCGGTCGGTGAAAGGGATTTGGGTGATGGTTTCAAAATAGGTGCGCAGGGTGTCGCTGACGGCGGCGTATTGTTCTTTGTAACGGCCGTTCTGCCCATACCCCTGTTTGTCAATCGCCGCCAGCGCGTCCAGCGCCTTCTCGTGAGGCAGCCGGTTGTCTATGACAGCTTTTTGTTGTCGGTGGAACAGGACAAAGGCGATAACGGCCGTGCCCACCAACCCCGCCGCCAGATAAGGCCATACAGCCGGTAGGGGCAGGTTGGCCTGCGGTTTGATGTCCCGCAGTTCGGTGTCCCCGTCAACCAGGACGGATTGCACGGTGAGAGGGAGGGGGGCGACGGCCGTTTCGCTCAAATTCCCCGCCGTATCCGCAATCGTAATCATCAGGGGCGGCGTCTGGAAATCACCGGGGGCAAACAGGCGGGTATCAATTTGTTGGCTGGTCACAGATGTACCATCGCCATTGTCCACCGTCTGCGGCGCCGACTGGCTGCGCACAATCAAGTCACCCCAGTTCGTTTGCAATTCGGGAAATAACACCACACTCCCTTCCGGGTGTGTGACGCTCACCGTCAAAATCACCGGGTCGCCAACGGTGATGGCTTGTGCGTCGGTGGTGATGGTAGCGGCCGATTGGGCATAAGTGGTCGAGGCAAAAAATGCCAGCACCCCCATAACCACCAGCGTGACGAAAATAAAGGGCATCCATTTTTGTTTTCTGGTCATAAGTTCTCCTTGCAACGTGACACCCGACATATGACACACAAAGTCACGCATCACGCATCAATTTCATAACAAGAACAGGATAACCACCGGAGACACTTTCGCCTTTAACGCCACATTCGCCCAACCTTAAGCGAATCTTATAAAAGACGTGTCAGGGTTTCCCCCACAAATAAATCTTCGTTAGTGTCATTCTTTTTTCGCCCTGACTACAGCGGATAAAGAAACAAACGGATTCCTCTCTGGGAATTTATCCGCTTATTTCCCCATCCGTTGTAGTCTTAAGGGGTGGCGAAAACTTCGTGACACTAACAATCTTCCGATAGCGGGTTTTCCCTGCTACCTGCCTCCCCTCCTCCCATCTACAATCTCCTCATTACTGCCCACCTGGGCATGATTTTGTCTTACTCCACAATGGCAATTGCATAAGATGAGGAGGTTTGAAGATGACCAAAACCATTGAACAAGAGAAAGCCATTCCCGATACCAGCATCGCTTTTGGCGAAAAGGAAGATGGCAGCGACGGGGAAACCTGTGGATTGTTTTTCAGCAATTTTCAATTTGCCCGGCGGCGGCAGATAAATCTGCACACTTCGGCGACGGACGGCAGCCGTCCGCGCTCAGTGCAGGCTCAACAAAAGGCGAAGTCGGCCTTCGCCGACTGGTCTTAGCCGACGAAGTGCCTACCCTGAACCTGGTGAAGGGTCGGCTTTGCTGCTTGTAGCCGCGATTTTAATCGCCGGGTTTTGCCAAATTGAGAATTGCTGTTGTTTTTTGAGGAAAAACTACAGGTCAGGCTGTCAGGGACACTGAATGACGCCTTGTGCCCACAGACAACTGCCACAGGCTGGAAATTCATTGCCAAAACAATCTTCTTCATTTTCTTCCGACAATTCACAGCCGCCGCAGTAGGTACAGGGGGCAAACGCAAAACTCTGCACTTTTTGCCGGTAAGTGACATACGCCTCGTCCAGCCAGATGTCTAACAACTCCCGTTCGTTGACATTGCCTACCACGTGTCGGCGAGATTGGTGGGGTTTGCCATGCAGATAGCTGGTGTGGTTGTGCATGAGCGGCCAACAAGGGCTGACGCCGCCATCCCAACCAATCGAAACAGTACCACCCTCAATAAAGTTGCAGACATCGGTCGCCCCACCCAGACTGTTCCCGGCAAAATTGATGTTGTAATCGCTCTGTAAAGCCTGCATCAAGGCCTCTTGCGTTTTGTCGTTGATGTCCATGCGGGGCAGACTCAATTTGGCGTGCCAGGGAGAGTTCATATAGGTGACGTCGCGCAAAGTATGGGTGTAGAGCATCTCCGCCTGCGTAACGGCCGTGTAAGGCAGCACGTTGCTCACCGAAAAATGTTTAGCGCCCAAGGAACGGCCGAGGCGCAGCACTTCCGGTAAATCATGGATGTTGCGGGCCATGGCCACAAAAGCAATACCGATTTCCGGGCGGGGCCGATGGCTGCCCCGGCGCATCTTGCGAAAGCGTGACAGATTGGCAATCACTTTGGGCAGTTCCGCCCCCAGGCGCACATCGGCATAACTTTCCGGCGTGGCCCCATCAATAGATACCCAAATCACGTCCAGACCGGCGTCAATCAGAGTACGAGAGCGTTTTTCCGTGAGCATGGTGCCGTTGGTGATCAGCTCAACCCGTGCCCCAATCGCTTTGGCGCGGGCAATCCAGGCTACGGTTTGTTTGTGAAACAGCGGTTCACCCAGCCCACCAAAGAAAATCGTGGGCGCCGGCGAAAGCTGCCGCACACTCTCCAAAATGCGTTCAAACGTGGCGTCCGTCATGCGACCCAGGTTTTCATTCCAGGCGTTGCGAATGCAGGTGCGGCAGGTGATGTTGCACTGATCGGTTGGCTCAATGTACACCTTCGTCAGGTGCGTCACCGGGCGGTGCATCTGGATGCGGTTACCGTCCGGCTCCAGACGAAATTTAGCGCCGGGCTGCAAACCGTATTGTGTCGCCATCTCCGGGGGGAAGATAAGGCGTCCCTGTTCATCAACTTCCCCCCAGAGCGTTGCTTTGCTATTCATATCATCACCTTAAAAATCGCACACATCACACAACTTCCAGGGCGTCGGCCAGCCAGGTGGTCACTTCCGCTTCGGTAGGGATGCGACCGGCCGACACCACCTTTTCATTGATCACCAGTCCCGGCGTCGCCAGCAGATGGTAGGCCATAATCTGGCTGCGGTCGGTGACTTTCTCGATGCGGGCCGGCTGGGCCAA
>JAHBVI010000095.1 GCA_019637635.1 Anaerolineae bacterium | reverse complement strand
TCATAAAAACTATACAGTTGCCCGGTCTCATCATACAGTGTCAGGCACAGGACGCCAGGTTGTGGATAAATCCAGGCGATTTCGGCATCACTTGAGTCGCACACCCATCCAAATACACCCTTTACGCATCACGCATCACGGGCTGTCACCCTGCCCGAATTCCCGAAGAGCTTGAGCCAATGATCACGGTAACACCTCCCACACCTGGATTACGGATTACGGGTCACGCCTCACTCGTCACGCATCACTCGTCACGCATCACGCCTCACGCCCCCCATGCCAGATGTCACCCCGTTACCATGCCACGTGTAACTACCCCCTCTACCCCAAAAACGGTATACTCCCGCATCAGTACCACTTATCAACCAATCCCCGAAAAAGGCAGCGCAGAGACGCAGAGCAAATAAAAAATTCGCGCCTTTCGCGTCCTTCGCGGATTTTCAGCAAATAAGACAAATTGGAGGTCCACATGAGCAAAGAGACATTAACCATCACCGACAACCGCACCGGCCGTACCTACGAAGTCCCCATCGAAAACGACACCATCAAAGCCATCAGTCTACGCCAGATCAAAGTCAATGAAGACGATTTTGGCATGATGAGCTATGACCCCGCCTTTACCAACACCGCATCCACCAAAAGCACCATCACCTACATAGATGGCGACAAAGGCATCCTGGAATATCGCGGCTATCCCATTGAACAACTGGCCGAGCAGTCCAACTTTCTGGAGGTGGCCTATCTCATCCTCTTTGGCGAACTACCGTCCAAAGAACAGTACACCGAGTGGGAGTATGACATCTTGCATCACACCTTCGTCCATGAAAACATCAAACAACTGATGCACGCCTTCCGCCACGACGCACACCCGATGGGCATGTTCATCGCCACCGTGGCCGCCATGTCCACCTACTACCCCGAAGGGCGACGCATTGATGACGCCAAAGCCCGCCTCAAGCAAATCAAGCGCCTCATCGCCAAAGTGCCCACCGTCGCCGCCTTCTCTTACCGCCACAGCCGCGGCCTGCCCTACGTCTACCCGGACAACGACCTCAGCTATACCGGCAACTTCCTGCGCATGTTGGACCAGATGACGCAGGAAAAATACGAGCCAGACCCGGTGCTGGCCCATGCCCTGGATGTCTTGTTCATCCTCCATGCCGACCACGAGCAGAACTGTGGCACGGCCGCCATGCGCGTCATCGGCTCCAGCCACACCGACCCCTACACAGCCATGGCCGGCGCAGCAGCGGCGCTGTATGGCCCCCTGCACGGCGGCGCCAACGAGGAAGTGCTGCGCATGTTGCTGGAGATTGGCGACGTGAAACATGTGCCTGAATTCATCAAAGCGGTCAAAAACCGGGAACGGCTGTTGATGGGTTTTGGACACCGCGTATACAAAAATTACGACCCCCGCGCCCGAATCATCAAGCAGGTAGCCGACCAGGTGTTTGCCGTCACCGGGCGCAACCCGCTGCTGGATATTGCCCTGGAACTGGAACGGATTGCCCTGGAAGATGACTTTTTTGTGCAGCGCAACCTGTACCCGAACGTGGACTTTTATTCCGGCATCATTTACCAGGCGATGCGCTTCCCCATTGCCATGTTCCCGGTGCTGTTTGCCATTCCGCGCACGGTGGGCTGGCTGGCGCAATGGCAGGAAATGCTGGCCGATTCTGAGCAAAAAATCGCCCGGCCGCGCCAGGTTTACCTGGGTTCCCCTACCCGCGACTTTGTGCCGATGGCCGAACGCGGATAGAGATGAAAGATTGGAGATTAGAGATTGGCGATTGCTCAATCGCCAATCTCTAATTTTCAGGGGGCACGGCCGTTTTACAATTCCCGGCACTTGACATATAATTTCGCCATCTTTACCCGTATTGTCATTCACTTAAGAGAGTTGCATGACTGACCAGGTGACGCCCCTTGCCGATGGCGAACAACCAGTAGATACCAATAGACTGGTACAAACCCTGATTGATTTATTCAGTGACAACGAACTGAATGAACTCTGTTATGAGCTGCGCCTGAATCCCGAAGACCTGCGAGCGATCTATAAAGTTGACAAAGCGCGGGAGATGGTCAACCACTTTCATCGTCGCCGCCGTCTCAACGTCCTGATCACTGTACTGCGGGAGCAGCGTCCGCACGTCACCCTGGAAGATCTCCTCCTGAAGCAAGGCGCGGTTGATGCTGCCGCGGTGCTGCCTGGGCTGCCCACCACCTTACCTTCTGCCCCTGAAGACATGTCTAACACCATGCTGGTGAGCAAAAGCCTGGTCTCCTTGCTGCGCCTGTTGGCCCGCCCCGACATGCGTGCCGCCGTCGTGGCCTTCCAGACCGATTTTCAGGCCGCTTCCAGCCAGATTGACCAGATGAATGATTTTAAGATGGCGCACGATCTCTTTCAGGAATTAGAAAACCGCTACTTCCTCATCCAAAATGACGAGCGCCGTCTGCCCGCCGATGATCTGGCCTGGGACAGCATTGCCATCAACGAACCGGAGCTACAAGGGAAAATCAGTGATTTGCGCGTCGTTACCCAACGGCCCACTTTTGCTACCGACGAAGCCCGCTGGATGGCGCAGCTAGATAAAGTCAGCGACAGCATCCGTGTGGGTGTGGAACAGTTTGATCTGGATGAGTTGAAACGGGGCACCAGCCTGCTCTATCGGGTGCTAAACCGCACCCCTTCCCGCATCAACGCCCAACTGGTCGCTACCGCCACCGCGCTGCGCCTGGATGCGCTGGAACAGGCCATGCAAACCATCAACACCAATCTGTCCGCCAGCGATCTGGGGCGGGACAGCATGGTAGAAGAGATTGCCAACGGCGTGGCCGCGTTGGGGGGGCTGGACGACCGGTTGACGGTATTGGTCAAGGAACATAATGCCTGGCAGGAAATTGATGATGAACTGCGCCGGGTAGAAGGCACCCTCAACCAGAGCATAGATGAACTGGATGATGCCTGGTTTGATCTGGAACCGATGGCCCGCAATTTGACGGCCGGGCAAGAGGCGGACTGGGCCACCGAACTAAACGATGTGGTAGATAAGCTGGATGAGGCGCTGCGTGACAAGGTGGTGGTGACGGTGCGCCGTTTGTTCCGCCGTTTCCAGAGCCAGGTGCGCCGCCGCTTCCGGCAGGTGGATTTAGAGTTGTTAACTTTGTGTCAGGATTTGCAGCGGGTGGGCGAATCGCTGGATTTGTTGTTGAGGCAGTTTGAAAAATGAGCGACTTCCCGAACCATTCTTTATCCGAAGATGAAATCATTCCTTTTATGTCCTTTGTTTCTTTCCGGGATACCCACCGGGATTTGCTGAAACGCCGCCGCGAGGAAAAGAAAGAACATGGCGAGGAAACGGCTGACTTCTGGACGGCCGTAGACGAATTCCTGCAACGGGGCCGCGCCGCCGGCGCTTTCCTGGACGAAGACAGTGACCGCGAAGCGGCCCAAAATCTGCTCGATTACTGGGAGACGCAGCTTTTCCACGCTGGCCGGGACATTCCCGATATGATCCTGGCCGAATTTAACGCCAACCTGCAACCGGAAATCCCCGATGATCGCTGCCCTTACGTCGGGCTGGATGCCTTCGACGTGAACAACCAGCACCAGTTTTACGGCCGTGACCAACTCATCGGCGAACTGCTCAATCAAGTCCTGGTCAGCCGCCTGGTCACGGCCATTGGCCCCTCCGGCAGCGGCAAATCCTCCGTCGTCCTGGCCGGGCTGTTGCCCCGCCTCAAGGCCGGGGAACTGCCCGGCAGCGCCCTGTGGAACTACTTCCCCGTCATCGTGCCCGGTTCCGCTCCCCTCACCGCCCTGGCCCGCCTGCTCCAGCCAGAAGACGCCGACCCCGCCACCTGGATCGTGGAAACCACCGAAAAACTGCGCGACGATACCGATCATCTCACCGCCCTGGTGGAAGCATACAGCGAGGAAGCCTCCGTCCTGCTCATTGACCAGTTTGAGGAAACCTTCACCCTGTGCCACGACGAAGAAGAACGCAACGCTTTCCTGGAAAACCTGCTCAACCTGGTGCGCAGCCGCGATAGCCGCCACGTGGTCATCCTGACCATGCGCGTGGACTATGAAAGTTACCTGACCAAAGTGCCCCTCTTTCACTCCTTAGTGGAGCAAGGGCAGGTGCGCGTCAGCGCCATGAACACGGCCGAACTGCACGACGCCATCGAAAAACCGGCAACGGCCGTTGGCCTGAAATTTGAAGAAGGGCTGGTAGACGCCGTCGTCCGCGAGATCGTCGGGGAACCGGCGGCGCTGCCCCTGCTGCAATTTGCCCTGCTGCAACTATGGGACAACCGCGAACGCAACCGCGTCACCTGGGAAACCTACCGCCGGCTGGGCGGCGTCATGCAGGCGTTGGCCCACACGGCCAACGGCATCTATGATAACCTGCTGCCGGAAGACCAGGTGACAGCGCGGCGCATCTTAATGCGATTGGTGCGCCCCGGTGAGGGGCTGGAATTCACCCGCCGCCGGGTGCCCATTCACCAGATTTACCAGGCCGGTGAAGCCCATGACCGGGTAGACCGGGTGCTAGAAAAGCTGATCCAGTCGCGGCTGGTACGCCGTACTAAAGGGCACACCGAAGAAGATGATCAAATCGAAGTCGCTCACGAAGCGTTGGTGCGCAACTGGCCGCGCCTGGTAGATTGGTTGGACGAGGAGCGTATTCGCCTCCGCCACCGCCTGCGCCTGACAGACCAGGCCGAACAGTGGGACGCCCTCAACCGTGAGGAAGGCGCTCTGCTGCGCGGCGCGCTGCTGCAAGAAGCGCTGCAATATGATGACCTCAGCCCGCTAGAGACCGATTTTGTCAAGGCCAGCCAGGCAGCGCTGCAGCGCGAAGAAGAAGAGAAAGAAGCTGCCCGCCGCCGGGAATTGGAGCAGGCGCGGGCCTTAGCCGCCGAGCAAAGCCGCCTGGCCCGCGAACAAAAACAGTTGGCCGAAGAGCAACGCTTACGCGCCGAGGCTCAGGCTGTGGCCGCCCAACGTGCCCGCAACTTCACCTTTGCCCTGGTGGCCATTCTGGTGTTGGTCATTATTGGCGCGGCAGCCATTGTACGTTCGGTGCAGGCCACCGCCGCCGCCGAAGAAAATGCCCGCATTGCCGCCGAAAATGAAGCCTCGGCCACCCAATCCGCCTTAGAAGCGCAGATCATCGCCGTGACGGCCCAGGCGGTGGCTGTGGCCAGTACGGCCCAATATCAAGAGTCGTCGGCCAGTAATGCCACCGCCACTGCTGAAGCCGTCATGCAGCAGACAGTGGC
Source organism: Anaerolineae bacterium (assembly GCA_019637635.1). GTDB lineage: Bacteria > Chloroflexota > Anaerolineae > Promineifilales > Promineifilaceae > CAADGU01. The sequence goes on along the minus strand of JAHBVI010000095.1, from coordinate 22,756 downwards.
CGCTGAACGGGCGCTGGAACAAAATCGGGGGACAAGCACGGCCGTTGCCGCCACCGCCACCGCCGACTTTGAGAGTGCCGTAGCCACGGCAACCCAGGCGGCCCTCGCCCCCGCCACTGCCACCAGCGCCAACACAGGCAACAACGTCCAACCCACCAGCACACCGGACGCCGCGGCCCTCGGCCTGGAGGCGCAGTTACGGGCATTTGTGCGCGAACAAGACAATATGCCTATGCTCTACATCACCGGCGGCTCCTTCATCATGGGCGTCAACGCCGATGCCAATAATCTGGACGAACAGCCACCCCATGAAGTGGTGGTGCCCAGTTTTTACCTGGATCGCTTTGAAGTAAGCATCCAACAATATGCCGATTTTCTGAACCGGCAGGGGGGAAACCGGGGCATGTGTGGCGGTTTTGATTGTGTCAAAACTCTGGTAGACACGCAGTGGGCCAACCTGCTCAACAACTTCGGTGTCTTTGAGCCGCGCCCCGGCACGGCCAGTTTTCCCATTACCTGGGTCAGCTGGTACGGCGCCGACAACTACTGCCGTTCCATCGGGCGGCGGCTGCCCACGGAAGCGGAATGGGAATATGCGGCCAGGGGGTTAGACGGCCGTACCTACCCCTGGGGTAACGATCCGCCGGTCGCCTATGAAAACGCCATCTTTGGCAATCAACTGCAAGATTTTTCCACGGCCTTCCGTCCGGTAGACGCACTGCCCCAGGGCGCCAGCCCTTTTGGCATCTTTGGCATGGCCGGCGGCGCGGCCGAGTGGGTGGCCGACTGGTATCAGACGGATTATTATCAGGGTCGGCCCACTTCCCACCTGCCCAATGAAAACAGCGCCTCCGGCCAGCGCGTCGTGCGTGGCGGTTCCTGGCTTGATCCGGCCGGCGAACTGCGCGCCACCAATCGCGGCCGTCTGGCCCCGGCCGTGCAAACGGTCAGCATTACAGCTTATGCCGGCGTCGGCTTTCGCTGCGCCCAAGATGCGAATAATTAACCCCTAAACATGGCAGTGCCAGGCACGGGGCATTAACCCCAGGGAAAACCAAAACCTCCCGCCCCGTGCCTGGCACTACCTGACTGAGGACGTGCAGTGACCCAACCCATGACCCCCTTCGCCACCCTGACCGAACTACGGACGGCGCATCGTGATCTGCTGCAAGAACGCCGCACTGAGAATGTGAACCAATCCCTGCTGCTCGAGCAGATCCGGACGTTCATTGAACGGGGGCAGGCCACCGGTGTTTACCTGCCCGGCGAAGATGAACGCTGGGAAGCCCAAAACCTGCTGGATTTCTGGTCAAATGAAATCTACCACCTGACCCAGGAGGACATCGCCGCCACTCTGGTGGAATATGACCCGGCGCAGGCGCCGGAATTGGATGACGCCCTCTGCCCATATATCGGGTTAGATCCGTTTGACACGGCCGTACACAACCTCTTCTTTGGCCGCGAACCCCTCATCAAAAGCATGGTGGAACGGTTGGCTAACAACCGCTTCCTGGCCCTGTCCGGCCCTTCCGGCAGTGGCAAAACCTCGCTGGTGCTGGCCGGGCTGCTGCCCGCTTTGCAGGCCGGCGGGCTGGCTGACAGCCAGGAATGGCTCTACTTGCCGCCGCTAATCCCCGGCTCTGACCCCATCGCCAGCCTCATTCGCCTGCTTCGCACCGCCGACAACACCGCCGGTTGGGTCTCAGAAACCACCAACCAATTGTTAAGCAATCCGGCCACGCTGACCGACCTCATCAACCGGCGGGCGCAAGGACGGCGGGCGCTCTTTTTTGTAGACCAATTCGAGGAAATTTTTACCCTTTGCCAGGATCAGGCGCGGCGGCAGGCCTTGATAGATGCCTTGCTTCACCTGGTGCAATCGCCGGAAAACAACCACCTGCTCGTCCTGACCATGCGTACCGACCTGGAAAGCAACTTGCTGCGCATGGCCGAATTCCACGCTGCCTATGCGGGGGCGCAACTGCGCGTGACCACCATGAACGCCGCCGAACTGCGCCAGGCTATCCAGCAGCCGGCGGAGCTAGTGGGGCTTAAATTTGAAGACGGCCTGGTGGAACAGTTGGTCAGCGACGTGTTGGGCGAGCCGGCCGCTTTGCCGCTGCTGCAATTCACCCTGCTGAAATTATGGGAAAAACGGGAACGCAACCGCGTCACCTGGCAGGCTTACACCGAATTGGGCGGCGGGCGTGACGCCCTGGCGAACAGCGCCGACCATCTCTATAACAGCTTAAACCCGGCCGAACAACGGATTGCCCGGCGCGTTTTGCTGAAAATGGTGCGCCCCACCCAGGGGCTAGACGTGGTGCGCAACCGCATTCAGCGGCAGCAGTTGTATGAACCAACCTTAGGCCAGGCGCGGGTAGATTATGTAGTCAGCCATTTTATCAGAGAGCGGCTGATTCGCCTGACGCCAGGGGAAACGCCGGAAACAGACCAGTTGGAAATTGCCCATGAGGCGCTGGTACGCAACTGGCCGCGCCTGATTGGCTGGCTGGAAGAAGACCGGGTGGCGCTGCGCCACCGCCTGCGCCTGACGGAAATGGCCGAGCAGTGGGACGTATTGGGCCAGGACGAGAGCGCCTTGCTGCGAGGGCTGGTGCTGGAAGAAGCGCAGCAATACCTGGATTTGAACGAACTGGAAAAGGCGTTTGTGGCCGCCAGCATCACGGCCGTGAAACAAGAAGAAATGGCCCGTGAAGCCGCTCGCCAGCGGGAGCTAGACCAGGCGCGCCAGTTTGCCCGGCGGCTGTCATTGCTGGTAGTGGCGCTGGCTTTTGTCTTTCTGATCGCCCTCGGCCTGGCCGTGTTGGCCCGTCAGAACGCCATCGAAGCGGAACAAAACGCCCAGATCGCCGGGGACAATGCGGCTACGGCCGTCGCCAATGAACAGGCCGCCCAACATGCCCAGGGCACGGCCGTGGCCAACGCCAACATTGCCGCCCAAAACCAGGCCACCGCCGAGGCCGCCCAATCCCTGGCCGAAACAAACGCCTTCCTGGCAGCCACGGCCGAAGCCGAAGCCAACCAGCAGCGCCAGATTGCCGAAAGCGAACGCGACCAGGCCGAAATTAGTGCCCAGGCCGCCATTGATGCCCGCGCCACCGCCGAAGCCAATGAAGAGCTGGCCCAGGCCAATTCCCGGCTGGCGGCCGCGCGGGAACTGGCGGCGGCGGCCGTTTCCCAACTGGGCAGTGACCCGCAGTTGAGCCTGCTGCTGGCATTGGAGGCGGTGCAAACAACACTGAGCGCCGGCGACCCGCCGCCGCCGGAAGCGACCGACACCCTTTACCGGGCCGTACAGGCGTCGCAGTTGGTCTCCACGTTGGCCGGGCATACGGGAGCGGTGAACGACACGGCCGTCAGTCCCGACGGCCGTTGGGTTGCCACCGTCAGCGACGATACCACCGTCAAAATCTGGAACGCCGTCACCGGTCAGGAAGTACAAACCCTCACCGGGCACCAATCCCCCATCACCAGCCTGGCCTTTTCCGCCAATGGCGCGCATCTGGCAACCGGCAGCCAGGGCGGGCAGTTGATTGTGTGGGACGTGCTGGCGGGCACGTTGGTACGCGCCATGCGCGGCGAGGATGATGGCGCGGTGCGGGCAGTGGCCTTTCACCCGGATGGGGAACGGGTGGCCGCCGGCTACCAGGCGGGCACAGCGCGGGTGTGGGACTTTGCTACCGGCCAATCGCTGCTGCGCCAGTTTGAACACCGCCGCCCGGTGAATGATGTATTGTTTTTGGGGGATGGCGTGCGGCTGGCCACGGCTGGGGAAGATGGCATTGTGGTGGTGCAAAACAGTAATACCGGCGTTCCCATTTTTTCCTTTGTGGCTGAATTTGACAGCGAAGGGCAGCCGGTGGCGGTGAATGATATTGCCGCCAGCGCCGACGGCCGTTTGATTGCCGCCGCCAAAGCGAATGGCATTGCCCGCGTCTGGGAAGGTGAAGACCTGTTTACCACGCTTTCCGGGCACAGTGGGGCGGTCACGGCCGTAGACTTCACGGCGGATGGTTCCCGGCTGGCCACGGCCGGCGCGGATAGTTCCGCCAAAGTGTGGGATGTGGAGACAGGGCGGGCTATTCTGACGCTCTCCGGGCACAATGGGGCGCTGACGGCCGTAGCCTTTTACCCCGATGGCGAGCGGTTGGTGACAGCGGGGACCGATGGTACCGCCCGCATCTGGAACGCGGAAACGGGGCTGGAACCGCTGGTGCTGACGGCGCATCGTGGCGGGATTAACAGTTTGCGGTTTAACGAGGCGGGTACGGCCGTGATCACCGCCAGCAACGATCAATCGGTGCGGGTGTGGGACAGCGCCAACGGTGAAGTGCAGCAGGTGTTGACGGCGTTTAACAGCGCCGTGAACGTGGCCGATTTCCATCCCACACAACCCCTGGTGGCTACCGCCACCCAGGATACGATAGTACGCCTGTTTAACCTGACCACCGGCGAGCAACTGCGCTCCTACATTCACCCCGATACGGTCAATGACCTGACCTATAGTCCCGATGGGGCCTGGCTGGCCACGGCCGGGCAGGATGGCGTCGCCCGTCTGTGGGACACAACCAGCGGGCAGGTGGTGATGGAACTGGATACCGGCGCGCCCGTGTCTACGGTGACGTTTGACGCCGATGGGGTGCGGTTGGTGGCCGCCAGTGGGGACACGGCCGTGATCTGGGATTTGACCAGCGGTGAGAGCGCCCCCCCCATTTCCGGCCACAATGGGCTGATTCACCACGCCATTTTCAGCCCGAATGGGCAGCGGTTGGCCACAGCCGGGGCCGATGGGCTGGTGAAATTGTGGGATTTGCAAAGCGGTGAACTGGTGCGCACCTATTCCGGGCACAGCGGGCCGGTGTTGTGGGTGGCCTTTAACAGCGACGGCTCGCAGTTGGCCACGGCCAGTGTAGACCGCACAGTGCGGCTGTGGGACGTGGCGTCGGGGAATGTGCTGCGTACCATTTTGGGGCATACGGCGGCGGTGACGGCCGTAGCCTTTAGCCCGGATGACGCCACGTTGGCCTCGGCCAGCCTGGACAGCACCGCCCGCATCACGCCGCTGACGACGGTTGACGTGTTGTTGGCGCAGGCGTGGGGGCGGCTGGCACGGCCGTTGTCTCCGGCCCAATGTGCCCAGTATTTACACGGCCGTGCCTGTTTTACCATTGACATCAGCGGCCCGCCGCCAGCCGCCGCACCATGATGAACAAAAATCTATGACCGTTCAGACCTGACAGGTTTTTTTTCAGTTCAATTTGAAACTTTGCCGGCCAAAACCTGTCAGGTCTCCAGTATTCATCATTTTTGGAGTAGCAAACATGGCAACAGATTACGATGATATTGCAAATGAATATCTGCAAACAAAGGTGAACCCGATTAAGAAGTACAGCGAGGAGTTTACCTTTTTTCAGGTGTTGGGGGACGTGACCCGGCAGTCGGTGTTAGACCTGGCCTGCGGCGATGGCTATTACACGCGGGCGGTGCGCCGCTATGGGGCCACACCGGTTGTGGGCATAGACCTTTCCGCGGAGATGATCCGGCAGGCGGAGGCGGCAGAAACGGCCGAGCCGTTGGGCATTGAATACCGGGTGGGGGATGTGACCCAGTTGGGGGCAATTGGGGCGTTTGACGTGATCACGGCCGTGTACCTGCTGCAATACGCCGCCACCGAAAGTGAACTGCAAGGCATGGTCAACGCCATCTACGCCAACCTGAAACCGGGTGGGCGGGTGGTGATGGTCACCGGGCAGCCAGACCTGACCGAGGCGCATCTGGCAGCGCAAAGGCATTACGAGGTGATCATCGAGCCACAAGGCCCGCTGGCCGATGGCGTCAGCATTGACACCACCATTTTTGTGCCGGAGGGGGCGGTGAAATTTACCAACCATCACTGGACAAAAGCGGCCTATGTGCGCGTTTTCCAGCAGGCCGGTTTCCATTCAGTTGTCTGGTATCCCATGCAGATTTCGGCCGAGGGGTTGGCCCTATATCCCGCCGAATACTGGCAGCCTTACCAACAATATCCGGCCATTGCGGTCGTGTCCGCCTTCAAGTAATGGGAGAAGATTGGTTCTCAATCGTCTCCCATTACTTGAAGGTGGCAATTTGGGCCAGGGGTTTTTTGGTGATGGCGGGAACCTGCACGTTTTCCGCCGGGTAGCCGACGACGAGGATGAGGTACGGCCGTTCGTTTTTCGGCCGGCCCAATATCTCGTTCAAAAAGCCCATAGGGCTGGGCGTGTGCGTCAGGGTGGCTAACCCTGCCAGGTGACAGGCCGTGATCAAAAAGCCGGTAGCGATGCCCACCGACTCCTGCACATAATAGTTTTTTACATGTGTCCCCTCCGTGTTAACGGAGTAACTTTCGGCAAAAATGGCGATGAGGAAGGGGGCCGTTTCCAGAAAAGGTTTGCGCCAATCGGTACCCAACGGTTCCAGGGCTGCCAGCCATTCCTGGGGGGCGCGCCGTTCATAAAAATCGCGCTCTTCGGCTTCGGCCGCTTCCCGGATTTGTTTCTTGATGGCCGGATCGGAGACGACCACAAAGTGCCAGGGCTGCAAATTGGCCCCATTGGGGGCCGTGCCGGCGGCGAGCAGGCATTGTTCGATCACCTCGCGGGGCACATCGCGGCGGGCATAGTCACGCACAGTACGCCGCCGCCGCATGGTGGTATAAAATTCTGCCGCCCGCTGCCGCATTTCCGTTACGGGATATTCTTGATAGTCGGTATGGGGTACAAATTTTGCTTCGCTCATGTTGGATCAATCTCCCTGCCTGTTTGAGGGGGATGATAGCGAAATTTTCCACATATACAACGCGATCATCGCCTCTTTTCTGGCGGAAAATTTATACACGAGGTAGGCGATTTAGAAAATCGCCTTACTGCTTTGCAGGAGACATGGAGATGCTGAGTTGTTATAGACGAGTTGTTTGTTTTTTGCTGATTACAACGGCGCTGCTCACCGCTTGTGGGAATGGGGCAGAAACGGCAACGGCCGTGCCCCCCATCATTCCCACTGCCACCGTTGCCGCTACGCCCACTGCCGAGAACTTACCGACCGGCGCCTTGCCGGCGATTACGGCCGTGACGCTCGACCGGCCCACCCTGCCCCGGTATGAATCGTTGGAGATGGTGGTGGAGGTGACGGCCGTGTACAACAACCCCTACGATGCCCGCGAAGTGGCCCTGGATGGCCTCTTCACCGCCCCCGATGGTTCCGAAATGCGTGTACCCGGTTTTTGGGATGGACAGGAAGCGTGGCGGCTGCGTTTTACCCCTTCTCAGGCGGGCGAATGGCGCTACCAGCTTCACCTCACCGACGCCAACGGCGTCAGCCAGCCCGCCGAGGGCACATTTGCCGTTACCCCTTCCGACCATCACGGCTGGCTGCAAGCGGGTAATTGGGTCAATCCCGATTACAGCGGCCATTACCTGGTACACCACGACGGGACTCCCTTCTACGGCCTGGGCCACGCTGACGCCCTGAACATCCTCATTGACGGCTTTACCGTAGAGCGGGGCGTGGGGCTGTTTAACAACATGGTGGAAGCGGGCGAAAATTACCTGGTCTGGTGGCCTTTTTATACCTCGTCGCCAGTGTCCGGCAGCTATGACAACTACACCGTTTCCAACCTCAACCTGATAGACGCGGTGGTTAAAGACGCCCAGGCCAAAGGGATTTTTCTCGTCTTCACCATCTGGGACCACCCTCAACTGCGCGACAATACCCACGCCTGGGGTACCGGCAATTGGGGCGGTAACGGCTTTAGCAAGCTGACGGACATTGACACCTTTTTCACCGACCCGGAGGCGTGGGCCTGGCAGGAAAATCTGTACCGCTACGTCATCGCCCGCTGGGGATACAGCCCGGCCATTGGCCTGTGGCAAACCGTCTCCGAAATCAACGGTACCAACGCTTACACCCAGACCGACCCCTGGCACGAAAAGGTGAACGCTTACTTTGTGGAAAATGACCCCTACCGCCACCCCACCACCGCCAGCCGCTCTGGGGATGTAGATTGGCCGGAAGGGCATCTGGCGATGGATGCGCCGCAGGTGCATCTATATGACTTTGACAATGACGCGGTGGGCGCGGCGCAGATTTTGGCCGAGTGGACCAGCCTGATGTTTAAGCGGGCAGAGAAGCCAAATTGGGTGGGGGAATTTGGGGTGACAGGCAACACCTACTACCCAGAACTCTTTCACAACGCCATCTGGGCGGCGCTGGCCACAGGAGCGGCGATGACCCCGGCGGAATGGAACAGCGGTGGCAATTGGATGCGCATGTCGCCGGAGATGCTGGCGGACCTGGCCCGGCTGGGCACGTTTGTCTCGGATTTGCCGCTGGCGCAGTTAAAGCCTACGGCCGTGACCCTCAGCAGCAGTGACCCGGACGTGCGCGGCTGGGGCGTCATCGGTGCAGATGGGGGGCTGTTTTGGGTGCAGGATTTTGCCCTGGAAGGGGCGCCAATTGAACAGGTGCACGCCGACGAAACGGTGCGGCAGGGTGTGTCTGTGTCTATTGTGGGGATGGCAGAGGGGGTGTATGAGATACGGCCGTATCATACCTGGCAGGGTACTTATCTGGATGCCTTTACGGTTACGTGTGCGGTTAATGAACCCTGTGTGATCCCCCTGCCTGATTTTGCGGATGATATGGCCTTCAAGGTTTTAAGGAAATGATAAAAAATGAGGCTGGTAACCGGTGGCTGATGCAAGCAGCCAGCCACCGGCTACCGGTCAGGCGTAATGGCTAGTCTTCCCAGTCATCATCGTCATCATAATCGTCCCAGCCATCGTCAAAGTTATCTTCGTCATCATCCCAATCATCATTTTCGTATGGTTCGGAATAAGCCCAATCTAATTTGATGGGGTTGGTTTGCACCACCTCCAATTCGTCGCCACATTCTTCACATACCACAAATTCGCCCAGTTCAAACTGCTGAAAACGAATGCGGGCGCCACAACCAGGACAAATGCCAATTCTTACCTGTGCAGTTGGATTATCTGCCATGACCTGATCTCCTTTTATGATTGATTGCTGTACTCGCCAGAGCCAGGTCTGAAGGCCGGCCTTAGCGGGGATAGCGTTGGTTTGTTAACGGCCGTTTCTACGCCGGCCGTTTCTTCCCGTGTCAAAATTAGAACTAACCTCGTCATCCCAGGCTGCTTCTGCCCAATGCAGCTCCAATGGCGAGCGATTGATTACTTCTAAGACGGAGTCACAGTGATGACAAGTAATCAACTGTCCGAGGTATGGTGGTTTTTTTAAGCGAACTTCTGACCCGCAATCAGGGCATATGGCGATATTTTTGGACACAGCCGTCATATTCCTTCATCTTGTGCATCATTGTGTACATGGATGACTATGGTTCATGCGGCTAACTATAGAAGAGCGGCGTGTAAAAAACAGACACACGGCCGTGACAAGCGCGTGTCAAAAATTAACGCTCTGTGTGAATTTTGTGCCAAAACTGGCTAAAGAGGGGGGTGGTCAGAAATGGAGAAGCGGTAACCGATGCCAGGGTGGGTGTGAATATAATGCGAGACGGCCGTGTCCGGTTCAATTTTGCGGCGCAGGCGGCGCACCAGGCCACGCACCAATTCCCGGCTGCCTTCGGCGCTGTAACCCCATACGCGCTCCACAATCACATCGGCCGGAATCACCTGTTCCGGGTTGGTCATCAAAATATAGAGCAGCCGGAATTCTAACGGCGTCAGATGTTGCCGTTTGCCATCTGGCAGCGTCACCGCTCGTAGACTGGGGTCTAGTGATAGCCCTTCAATTTCAATAGGAGCCAGGATAGACAGGGGCACAGAACCGGCGCGCTGCAAGAATACTTTGACATAACGTGAGAGAATGCGGGGGGACAACGGCCGTACCAACACCAGATCAGCCCCCGCATCTAACAACCCACAATGGCTATCCTCCGATAAGGGGTCCACCAGCGCCAGCAGCGGCGCCTGGGAATACTCCCGTATCGCCTGTATGTCCCCCACCAACGCCGCCATATCACCCGGCGCAAACAAGATCAAATCTACCGGATGGGCGTGCAGGGAGTTCAAAATCAGCTTAACGGCAGCCGTGCGCGCCACCGACAGCCCCGCATGGCGCAGTACATAACTCAAAAACTCCCGTTCTTCCTGATTATGCGCAATGACAATTGCTTGCATAAAGATGAGATTGAGAGATTGGTAGATTAGGAGATTGAATCTCTCAATCTCCTAATCTCCCAATCTCTCAAATCACTCCGCGCCGCCGGTGAGGGCACAGCGAAAGCCCAGATTGGCCTGTATCACACGTGGGTCAAACGAGCCACGCGCCGCCGCCCGTACTCCGTCCCGCGGCGACAGCCAGGAGCCGCCACGCAGGGATTTAAACTCCCCATCCGTTGGCCCCATCGGGTTGGTATCTGTTGAACCCGTATAATAACGAAAGTCATACCAGTCGGCTACCCACTCCATCACATTGCCGGCCATATCATAGACGCCCGCGGGGGAACGGCCGTCGGGATAACTGCCCACCGGCGCGGTATCCCGGTGCCCATCGTTAAAGGCTGTGTCCCGGTTGGCCGACGGGCAATTCTGGTCACAGTAATTGAGCTTTGTGCCATCAAAGGCATCACCCCAGGGATAACGCAGTTTGATCTCTTGCACCGGGTCAAACGCGGCGGCCATCTCCCATTCTGCCTCGGTGGGCAGCCGCGCCCCGCGCCATTCACAAAAGGCCCGCGCCATGTACCAGTTCACAAACACCACCGGATAATCGGCAAAGGCCAGGTCACCGTAATAGGCCGGATGGGTGGTGGGATTGGCGCGGGAAGGGGCAGTGCAGCCGCCCGCTTCCACACAAAGCTGGTACTGTCCATTGGTCACTTCCGTCTCGTCTATGAAATAGGGGGATACATTCACCAGATGAACCGGGCGCTCATCCCGTTCGCCCTCTTCGCTGCCCATGCTGAAAATACCGCCGGGCATGTAAATCATGCGCGCCCCGGTGTTGGTGATGAGCGGTTCGGGGGTAGGTGTGGGCGGCTCGGTGGGAATGGGCAGCGGCGAAGGGGTGGGGGCCAGGGCGGTCATGGCGACGATGACGGCCGTTTCCACAGTAGCGGTGGCTTCTATGCCGGTGACGGTTGGCTGGTTGATATTGCTGCGCGCCAGCGCATAACCGGCCACCAAGAGGAAGATCAGCAGCCCAACCAGGCCGTAAATGGTACGCATCTCAATCTGGCGGCGTATCTGGGGCGTCAACCGGGGCTGGACGGGTTGGCCGAATTGGGTGGCCGGCGCGGTGCGGCGCAAGGGCAGCGGTTCGGGTTCGCTACGGCCGTAGGGCCGGGCCAACGCCGCCGCAAAATCGGACGCCGACGCATAGCGCGCCTCCGGTTGAATGGACATGGCCCGGTTGGCAACCAGGGACAGGTATGGCTCTACATCCGGGTTTAGTTCACGGGCAGGAATGAGATCAGCCAGGCCGCTTTCCCGCTTCAATGCGCCAGGCGGTATCTTGCCCGTCAGCAGGGTGTAAAGCGTGGCCCCCAGGCTGTAAATGTCGCTGGCGGCGGTCACTTCCAGTTGCGCCTGCTGTTCCGGCGCGCCATAGCCATCGGTGTGGGGCCGGATGCCCAGGTCAGGCAGGCCGCTGTCTACCAGGAATATCTGGCCGGTGGGCGTCAGGCGGATATTGGCCGGTTTGATGTTGAGATGGAGCTGCCCCTGTTCGTGCAAATAAGCCAGCGGTTTACACGCTTCTTGCAGCCAGATGATGATCAGGTCGGAGGGCAGACGGCCGTACTGCTGCCCCAACACCCGCAAATCCACGCCATCCACATAGGTCCAGACCAGGTATTGCCCCACATCTTCCAGAGCAAAATGGTCCAGCAGCCGGGGTAATTGTGGGTGTTCCAGGCGGCTCAGTTGGCGCGCCTGTTGGCGAAACCGTTTTTGAATATCAACGGAGGGGTCAAGGTATTCTTTTACGGCCGTGTCCAGCCCATCCACCACATCCCAGGCGCGATAAACCGCCCCATACGGTCCTTCGGCCAACAGGTTGATGATGCGATACCGTTTTTGCAGCAATTCACCGGGGAGTAATGGCATAGTTGGTAATCGGTAATCGGTAATCGGTAATCGGTAATCGGTTAACCGATTACCGATTACCGATTACGTTTTTGACAACACGGCCGTCCAACATCACCAACGCGATATTTTCCGGCTTCTCCAGCGAGCGGATGTCGGCCAGCGGGTCGGTTTTGCTGATAATAATGTCCGCCAGTTTGCCCGCCTCCAGCGTACCCACCCGGTCTTGCCAGCCCAGGCACTCGGCGGCTACTTTCGTCGTGGCCACAATGGATTCCATCGGCGTCATGCCAATGCCACACATCAAGCCCAATTCGCGCAAATTTGTGCCGTGCTTCATCACGCCTGCATCCGTGCCCATGGCAATTTTCACTCCGGCCTGATACGCCTTGCCGATGTTCTCACTGTGAATCTCAATCACCTCACGCGCCTTTTGTACCCCCCATTCGGGCATTGTGCCCGTCGCTTCAGCAATTTCTAAGACTGCCAGAGGAGCCAACAACGTGGGTACCAGGAAGGTGCCCTTTGCCAGCATCAGTTCAATCGCTTCCTCATCCAGAAAAATGCCATGCTCAATGGAATGAATTCCGGCGCGCACCGCATTTTTGATGCCTTCCAACCCCTGCGCATGGGCCATCACTTTCACGCCGCGCCGGTAGGTGGCTTCTTGCACCATCACCGCTAACTCTTCTGGGCTGAACTGGGTAAATTCGGGGTGGTCGGTGGGGCTGAGTACACCGCCAGTAGAGCAGACCTTGATCACATCGGCACCGGCGCGCAAAATTTCGCGCACTTTGCGGCGCACATTATCCACGCCATCTACAATGCCAGACGGCCGTCCCGGAGTCTCCGCAAACAGGCTCAAATTCGCGCCGGAGGGCAGCCAGCTATCGGCGTGCCCACCGGTGATGGATAACACGGTGATGCTGATTTGCATGCGCGGCCCCAGCACCAACCCCTGTGCCGCCGCCTGTTTCATGCCCAAATCCGCCCCACCCGCATCCCGCACACTGGTCACGCCGGCCTCAACAGTGCGTTTCATGCGGTCAATGGCCTGGTAATAGTTCAGTGAAAAGGGCGTGTTTAGCATTTGCATGGGGTTGATGCCTTCCAGCGTCAGGTGCACATGGGTGTCAATCAGGCCTGGCAAAATGGCCCCGCCCTGGGCATCAATCATCTGGATGTCGGCATCGGGCAAGCGGATGTCGGCTTTGCGGCCCACGGCCGTAATCCGTTCATCCCGCACCAAAACAGCGCCGTTGGGAATGGGGGTACGGCCGTTGCCGTCAATCAGCGTACCATTGTGGATGAGTGTATAAGCCATGGGAAATTCTCCTTTTCTCCTACGCAGTTTACCACTTCCAGTTTACCGGATGTCCCAAACCCTGGCGAGAAACATCATTGCTGACAAATCGGCAATGGTGCTGCCTCTTCAATCAACCATGCAGTTTGATTCCTGACCAATTTTGTATAGCAAAATGCAATCGCGTTATACTTGAACCATTATGACGATTGTGCTATGCAATTATCGAGAAGCCTTCGATAAGTATCTGGCCACCGCTTCAAATGAGCCACTGTTCTTAAGAGGTGATGCCCACGAAGTTTTGCGCGCCATACCCGATAATTCCATTGATTTTTGCATGACTAGCCCACCTTATTGGGGAAAGCGCGAATATCATAATGGTGGCATAGGCCTGGAAGATACACCCGAGGAGTATATCGAAGCTGTAACGGCTATTTTTGCCGAAGTTCGTCGAGTACTAAAAACATCAGGGTCATTTTGGCTCAATATGGGAGACAGTTACCACAACAAAGGATTGGCCGGTATTCCCTGGCGCATAGCTCTCAAACTCACCGACGAACAAGGGTGGATTCTACGAAACAACGTGATCTGGCATAAGGTAAAAGGTGGACTTGATAACACAACAGACCGTCTCCGTAATGTTCACGAAAACCTGTTTCACTTCGTTAAGATAAGTTCTGGCTATTATTATGATGTTGATTCTATCCGCACTGAACCCAGGCAAGCGAAGGTACACAATGGTGCTGTTGTCTCGGCCACGGGCGTTACCGGGGTCAGATATAAAAGGCAAATTGAACTCTCCACGAAACTGACGGTAGAGGAAAAGGGAAAAGCGCTGGGGGCCTTGAATTCGATGTTACAAAAGGTTGAACTTGGTGAAATCTCTGATTTTCGGATGGTTATACGAGGCCAACAGAGAACCACGCACTCCAATTCAGAAAGCGTCTCAGGTCGCGCCAAAGAACTGCAAGAGAAAGGATTTTACTTTCTAAAGTACCACCCCAAAGGAAGCAAACCAGGCGATGTTTGGGATATATTGCCTGAAGATACGCAGAGACGCTTTCAACATTATGCCCCCTACCCTGAAGACCTGTGCAAAATACCCCTCCTGGCAACGTGCCCGCCCGACGGGCTGGCGTTAGACCCTTTTTGCGGCACAGGCACAACATCGCTAGTGGCGAGAATTCTGGGCAGAAAATCAGTATCCATTGATATTTCGCAAGAATACCTGGAAATGGCTGAAAAGCGCTGCATGAGATTGTTATGAACCAGCTTGCAGAATTATATGGATTTCCCACCCACCTCATTGAACCAATTGATTGGTTTCAAATTTATGAACAGCAGCATTGTCCATACATTGCGAGCAAGTGTACAAAAATCAGGAAAAGCACCCCTGATATTACCATCGGCAGTTGCACGGTAACTTATGGCCAGGAGCGTAAGCCGACCATCATTTGCCCCAACCGGCTATTGGAACAAAGACAGATATTCCTGGATTGCCTCCATCTGCTAACTTCACACGAACCTGGCAATCAGCTACATGTCGTTCCTGAAATCTCAATTCCCGGCGGTTCAGTGGATTATTTCCTGGTATCCACAAAAAATAACCGGGTCAAAGATTTTGTAGGCATAGAATTACAGGCCCTTGATACAACTGGTTCTGTCTGGCCATCCCGACAGAAATTCCTGCATACTGTGGGCATAAAAGCTGAACTTGAAGATACAGCATCCCATAAAACCTTTGGCATGAATTGGAAGATGACGGCTAAAACGACCCTTATCCAGCTTAATCACAAAATCGGGACATTTGAAAACCTCAATAAACACCTCGTTTTAGTCCTTCAAGATTGCTTGATGGAATATATGCGGCGTGAATTCCAGTTTGAGCATTTGAACGGGGGGTTAATTGGCGACTCCATGCATTTTCACATCTACTCGCTTGAACAGCAGGAGAATCAGTCTTATCGGCTAAATCTTGCTGCCCGTTATAGCACGGATGCAATAGGGGTAGCCACCAGCTTAGGCTTACAAGCTGATGCAAATTTAACCCTCGATTACATCATCAACGTGCTGGAAACAAAACTCTCGTCACAAACTTTATTGACGATTTGATCTCTTTTCCAGCAACCAGCCTTCCCAGCCAGGTATTACAATGACGATACAAATAAGCAAAGCTCTCTGGCATATTTATAACCGGGCGGCACGGCCGTACCCCTGGCAACTACACGCTGGCAACCTGCCCTGGGATGACCCCGCCTTCTCAGCCCGGATGCTGCGCGAGCATCTGGATGAATCACACGGGGCCGCCTCGCGGCAGACGGCCGAACGCGCCAAACAGATTGAATGGTTATGGGCCAATTTGGGGCTGCAAGCGGGCAGCCGCCTGCTGGACATCACCTGTGGGCCGGGCCTGTATGCGGTGGAATTTGCCCGGCGCGGCTGCCATGTCACCGGGATAGATTTTGGCCCGGCGGCTATTGCCTATGCGCAAGAACTGGCGGCGGCGCAGGACGTCGCCAACCGATGCACCTTCATTCAACAAGATGTGCGCCAGATGGCGCAGGACGGGGCCGATTTTGACGCCGCCTTGTTGCTGTACGGCCAACTGGCGGTGATGCCAAAATCGGATGCGCAAGATGTATTGGTGCGGGCGGCACGGGCGTTGCGACCGGGCGGTCGCATTTGCCTGGAATTGCTGAACCCGGAGAAGGTGGACAAGAAAGAAAGTAACTGGTGGTTTACCGATAATACGGGGCTGTGGGGCGATGCGCCGTTTTTGCACCTGGGCGAACGCTTCTGGCTGGCAGAGGAACAGGTTTCGGTGGAGCGGTACCACATTTTGCACCTGGAAACGGGCGTGCTGGATGTGGTGGAACTGTGTGACCAGGTGTACCAGCCGGAGGAGATTCAGCAAATGCTAGAGGCGGCAGGCTTCACGGCCGCTTCGGCTCCGCACAGTGCCGGCGTGACCATCCACCCCGCCTGGGACAACCTGCCGCTTTATGACGCTGCCGAATGGATAGTGTATGTGGGGGTGAAGGGGTGAGCAAATGAGTAGATGAGCAGGTGAGGGGGTGAGCAGGTGAGGGGGTGACCAATGACCTGATCTCAATCTCTCAATCTCTCAATCTCTCAATCTCCCAATCTCTCAATCTCCCATTCTCCCATTCCCTCACCACCTTGTCAGGTATAATGCCCCATAATGCAGCACAAACTCTCCGGCTCTCGTCCTGTTACCGGGATTTTTATCGCTCTAGGGCTGGTCATTCTGGCAACAATTCCCCTGTGGATCGTCCGTGACCGGTTGACGCTGGCAAATTTTGCGCTCATTTACCTGCTGCTTACCTTCATTGTGGCTGTCTGGTTAGGCACCCTGCCCTCTCTGGTAGCGGCTTTTTTTAGCTTCTTTTGCTTCAACTTTTTCCTGATACGGCCGTACTACACCCTGGCCGTGCAGGACCCCCGTGAACTACTCGATCTATTGATTTTTCTGGTCGTGGCCATCATCACCGGGCAGTTAACCGCTTACGCCCGCCGCCAGGCCGAAGACGCCCGCCGCCGTACGGCTGAACAAAATATCCTCTACGAACTGAGCAGCGCTTTTAACCAATTGAATGACCGCGAGGGGATTTACCAGGAATTGCGCCAGACCATCACCACCAATCTGCCGGTCGTGGACTGTGCCATCTTGCCCGTGTCGCAAACATCCCCCCCAGATGCCGCGCAAACAACCATGTATCTGCTTATCAGCCTGCGCGAACAGGTATATGGTTCGCTGCGGGTGACGTTCACCGCGCCGCCAACAGAATCGCAGCGACATTTTTTGATGGCCTGCGCCGTGCAGGCGGCGATGGCTTTACATCGCATTGAACTGGCCGAAAATGTGCAGCGCACCCAGGCCATTGAAGAGGCAGACCGGCTGAAAACCACCTTGCTGCACGCCGTTTCCCATGATTTGCGCACGCCAATCACCATCATCAAAACGGCCGCCAGCAACCTGCAAACTTTACGCAGCCAGCTTTCACTGGCCGAGAAGGAAGATATGACCCAGGTGATTATGCAAGAAGCGGATCATCTGGACAGGCTGGTGGGCAATTTGCTGGATATGTCCCGTTTGCAGGCGGGGGCGTTGGTATTACATGAGGATTGGACGGCCGTGTCCGAAATTGCCGGTGATGTGGCTGCCCTGGCCTACCAGCGCCACCAGACCACCCGTATTCATCTGGATTTCCCCGATGACCTGCCATTGGTGCGCTGTGATTATGGGCTGATGCTTCAGGCGTTGGGCAACATCAGCAACAATGTGCTGCGCTACGAACCGGCCGACCGCCAGGTGGAAATTCGCGGCAGTTTTGATGAACAGGAAGTCCGGCTGACCATTGTTAACCATGGCCCCACCATTCCGCCAGAGGAACAAGAACGGATCATGGAGCCGTTTTATCATGGGCCAGATGGACATGTGGGGTTGGGACTGGCAATCAGCAAGGGCATTGTGGAAGCACATCACGGCCGTATCTGGGTTGAAGATACACCAGGGGGCGGGGCCACCTTTGTCATCGCCCTGCCCCGGCCACAGGCAACAGGTGAAACCAATGTTGATCTTGATCGTGGATGACGAACAGCAAATTCGCAAACTGCTGCAAACGGGGCTGACCGGGTATGGCTACCAGGTGATGATGGCCGCCAATGGCACGGAAGCGCTCACGGCCGTAGCCCAACGCCACCCAGATCTGGTCATATTGGACATTGCCCTGGGCAGCGCGCCTGATGGCCTGGAAGTGTGCCGCCGCCTGCGCGAATGGAGCCGGGTGCCCATCATCATGCTCTCTGTGCGAGGCGACGAACACACCAAAGTGCAGGCGCTAGACGCCGGCGCCGACGATTACCTCAGCAAACCTTTCGGCATGGAGGAATTGCGTGCCCGTATGCAAGCCATCTTGCGCCGCGTCGCTTTGGAGCCAGCCACCTCACCAACAGCCACCATCACCGTTGGCGACCTGTTCATAGACCTGGCGAACCGCACCGTTAAACTGGCAGGCGAGGAAATTCATTTCACCCCCATTGAATATGACATCCTGCGCCTGTTAGCCACCCACCACGGCAAGATCCTGACCCATCGCGCCATCCTGGCCCAGGTTTGGGGCAGCGATTACGCCGACATGACCCATTACGTCCGCATTTACATCAACCAGATTCGCAAAAAACTGCACGAAGACCCCGCCGCCAATGTGCGCTACATTTTGAACGAGCCGGGCATCGGCTACCGCTTTGTAGACCTGGATTGAGTCTCCTTTACACAATCTTTACGACCCACTAAATCTCCCCTGACACAATCTTTACGACCCATCGCTTAAGCTAACTTCTGGTAAGACCCTAAGGGTTTTTGGAAACCCTTAGGGTCTCAGGAGTTGGCTATGAACACATCTCGACTGATGATTGTGATGGGCGAAACACAGTGGACGTTAGCGGCGCTGCACCTGGCCTGCACCATGTCGCGGTGCGATCAGGCGGAACTGCTGCTGCTGAAAATGCTGCCGGTGCGCCATCCTTTGCTGCTGGGTACAGCGGGGGGGTCGCTGAGTTTTACGGCCGTAGATGCCCAACTCCTGGAGCTGATGGCCATGACGGCTGAAGATTACGGTTTCCCTTTGGAAATTCGCCACTGCCAGTATGCCAACTATTGGCACGCGGTGGTGGATGCGGCAGAGCAGTTGGCAGTCACGGCCGTGCTTGTCCATATCCCCGCCTCGCCCATCCCCTATTGGCAGACCATCCGCCACTGGTGGCTGCACCGCCAACTGACCCGGCAGCGCCAACTCCTCCTCACCCTGGATAACCTGTCCCCCTCCCTCACCTGGACGCCCACCATCACCTTGCCAGATGACCTGGCAGCTACATTGAATCAACGTTCCTGACAAACAATTTTTCGTAGCGGAGTATTACCCTGATCATGCAAACCACTAACCTTGAAGATATGGCTACTACCAAAAACCCTGCCCGTTTTTCACTTTCGCGCCTGCTCATTGGCAAACCCCTGGCAACCCGCGACCTGGCTCACCAGACCGTTAACCGGCCCATTGGCCTGGCTGTCTTTGCCTCAGACGCCCTTTCCTCCACGGCCTATGCCACTGAGGAAATTTTGTTCATCCTGGCCCTGGCAGGCACGGCCGCTTTTGGCCTCTCCATGCCCATCGCCATCGCCATTGCCATCCTGCTGGTCATCGTCACCATATCGTACCGGCAGACGATCTACGCCTACCCCAACGGCGGCGGCGCATACATTGTCGCCCGCGACAACCTGGGCGAAGTAGCCGCTCAAGTTGCCGGCGCGGCTCTGTTGACCGACTACATCCTGACCGTCGCCGTCAGCATCTCCTCTGGCGTTGCCCAAATCGCCTCTGCCTTCCCCGCTCTCAACCCCTACCGTGTGGAAGTGGCACTGTTGGTTATATTCATTATGACCGTTGTGAATCTGCGCGGCGTTAAGGAGAGTGGCACGGTTTTTGCCATCCCCACCTACTTCTTCTTAGGCACTATGTTTGTTACGTTGGGCGTGGGTTTATACCAATACTTCACCGGTACCTTAAGCATTGTCACCGATGTCCATTCGGTAGAGACCCTTGTTGTCCAACCGCTCACCATCTTCCTGATATTGCGGGCGTTTTCTAGTGGCTCGGCCGCGCTGACCGGCATTGAAGCCATTTCCAACGGCATTACGGCCTTCAAGGAGCCACGCAGCCGGAATGCGGCCGTCACGCTGCAATGGATGAGCGGTATCCTGATCACCATCTTCTTGAGCATCACTTTCCTCTCACATCAGATTCAGGCCATGCCCAGCCATACAGAAACCATCATTTCCCAGCTAGGGCGCACGATATTTGGCGACAACAGCATCTTTTACCTGGCAGTGGTGGCCGGTACGGCGCTCATCCTGCTCATGGCCGCCAATACCAGTTATGCCGATTTTCCCCGGTTGGCCGCCTTGCACGCCGGTGATGGTTTCCTGCCCCGGCAGCTTACGTTTCGCGGCGGGCGGTTGGTTTTCTCCTGGGGCATCTTGACTCTGGCCGGGCTGGCGTCACTGCTGGTGATTGTGATGAAGGCATCTACCAGCGCCCTGATTCCGCTGTATGCCATTGGCGTCTTTTTGAGCTTTACTATCTCCCAAATGGGCATGGTCATACGCCTGCGTAAAATTGGCCGCTTGCAGCCGGGCGAAAGTGTGCAAGGGCTGGAAACGGTGATGAGCTATGACCCGCGCTGGCGGCTGAAGATGGTGATCAGTGGTTTTGGCGCCGTTTGTACGGGCATTGTTATGCTCATTTTTGCCATCACCAAGTTCACTTCTGGCGCCTGGTTTGTGATTTTGCTGATACCAATTTTGGTGTTTGCCTTTTTCCGTGTGCATCACCATTACAAAGATGTAGCCCACGCGCTCAGTCTGCGGGATAAAACATATGATATTGCCTCGCACCCGGTGCAAACGGTGGTGCTGGTGGATGGGGTGCATACGGGTACGATTGAACTGGTGAATTTTGCCAAATCTTTGCAGCACCCCTGGCACGCGGTACATATTGGCGTGAACCCGGAGAAGGCGAGCAAGGTGGAGGCCTTATGGGATGAAATGATTGGCGAGGGGGAACTGGTGGTGGTGCCTTCGCCTTATCGCCAGCTTAATATGCCCATTCGCCATTACGTGGAAAATCTGCTGCGCGAGAACCCGGATAGTTATGTGCATGTGGTGGTGGGACATCTGGCGATGGACAGCGTGTGGAAACAGGCGCTGCACCAGAACAGTGTGTTTATCTTTAATCTGGCGCTCAATGGGCTGGAGCGGGTGGTGGTAACTATTGTGCCGCACCAGGTGGGGCGGCATCAAAATGGTGGCAACGTTGTTGACCGCAATGTGCTGACAAACGAGGATTTACGACGGGGGGAGGAAGGTGAGCGGTAATCGGTAATCGGTGATCGGTAATCGGTGAAGGGTGATACCGATAACCGTTTACCGATTACCAATCTTCAACTGGCGGGCGACCAGGCGGTCAAACCAGCGGTCGGGCAGCAGGCGGGGGAGCAGCCAGCCGGTGAGTCGTTTGCGGGGGATGGGGTAGCGGGTTTTGGGGTGTTCGCTTTCTAATGCTTGCAGGATGACGGCCGTGACCCGTTCCACCGGCAGCGCCGATTGTTCTCGTTTTTCTACTTGAGCAGCGAGGGGTTGCAGGATACGGCCGTAGTCCGTCTGCATATACCGCTCCACCTGCCCGGCAAACTTGCCGATGATGGGCGTGCGCACCGTGCCCGGCTCAATCAGGATCACGTCAATGCCATAGAGCAGCAGTTCCCGCCGCAGCGCGTCCGATATCGCTTCCAGCGCATGTTTGGAGGCGGCATACGCCCCCATGAACGGGTAAACGATGCGACCGCTGACGGAACTGATGTTGATGATGCGTCCCGGCGGATGCGGCCAATTGGCCTGCGCCCCCAACAGGGGCAGGAATGCCTGGGTCACAGCCAAGACGCCGGTGACGTTGATTTCCAAATGGTGGCGGAATTCGGCCAGGGGCAGGTGCATCAGGGGGGCCGGTTCGGCGATACCGGCGTTGTTGATGAGGGCGGTGAGGGGGGTGGGGATTTGGGCAACGGCCGTAGCCATCGCCGCTTCATCCGTGACATCAAACAACAACGGCGTAAAACCATCCCCTAACTCCGCCTCAATCCGGTCAGCATCCGCCGGTTTACGCACACTGCCAAACACCCGCCAGCCCCGCCCCGCCAGCATTTTGGCTGCCTCATAGCCAATCCCAGTAGAGACGCCTGTAATCACAATTGACTTCATGGGAACCTGTCGTGAAAATAATCAGAGATTACGCAGATGACGCAGATTTTCTTCATCTGTGAAATCTGCGTCATCTTTGATTTTCATCCCACCATTTCTGCATGAGGTAGCCGAGTACGGCCGTAAGCACCCCCAACAACAACGCACCGCCGCTCATGATCACGCCTACGTCAAACCAGAACTGCTCTGGGAAGAGGCGGATGAGGCCGTCGGTGTAGGCAAATGTCCAGGTGCCGGCCGGGAAAAGCAGTTCGTGGAACTGCACAAAGAAGACGTCCCAAGCCAGCAGGATGAACAGGGCAATGGCTAACAAAACGACCAATGTAAAGACGCCACCCCACATGATGGTGCACCAGCCATAGACGGCCGTTTCCGGCCTTAACACCATCACCAGCCAGCCAACCACGACAATGATACCGGCCACCAGCCAGACGGCGCGGATATTGTCGGCCACGTTTTTCACATCCAGCATGTGGCCGATTTCCCGTTCGTTGTAAAGCGGCTGTC
>JAHBVI010000094.1 GCA_019637635.1 Anaerolineae bacterium | reverse complement strand
TTCAAACGCAACACAATAATGCCTGAATAATCTCGCGGTGGGTAAGCGCGAATATCAGAGAAATCCAGATCAAGAGTCACAATAATTCGCTCCTCCTGCTGACAAATTCGCGCAATACCTATATCCATCTCACCACCAAGCTGCTGGTCAAGGACAGATAACGCATCATGCCCCGCCTGGCGCAAAACTTCTACCGCTTCAACCGGCAGATTCTCATCAACCTTGAACTTCATTGAATATCAAGCCGGTAATGCAACTGCTCGTTCGCGGCTCAACTCAGCTGCATAACCAATGGCCGCCTGCACCGACTCACGAGTTAAAGAGGGATAACTTTTGAGGATATCGTTTACCGAAAACCCGGCTGCCAGGTTATCCAACACGACCGAAACCATAATACGTGTCCCTGTGATACAGGCTTGACCATGACAGATTTCTGGATCAACAGAGATGTAATTTTGCCAATTTTCCATACCGTGCCTCATAAGTGATTGATTGCCTACACTTTACTGCCAGTTTTTGTAAGCGTCAATAATGGCAGTTCACCTTGCCTGAAAATTCAAAAGGGCCACTTTGGAAATTTGCACCATGAAGGTCAAACTCAATAACCATCTCTTCTAAAAGTTGAGGTCAATCCTCGGCAAATTTGACGACCGTAACGCCATCGCCGCCTTCTCCATCACGGCCGTTATCCCGGCATTCGTATCCGCAAACGACTTTGTTCCGCCGTGATGATGGCTCCCACCGTCAAATCATTCTCATGCGTTTGAAAAATGTGCAAACAGACGGCCGTTTGCTCTTTCAAAGACATGTTTACCAGGCGCACAATTCCCGCGTGAGGCTTGCCTTGCAACACAGCCAACATGCCAAAATCCTTATCTAACGTCACCAACACCCGCCCTTCACGGTGAGCAAACCCCATGATTTCGTCATCACCGGGATCGCTTGCCCATGTCCCACTCCAAACAACATCATGTCCAGCATTAGCCAGCGGCGCCAGCAAAGAACCCGACATGCAGGTATCGAGTAAAACTTTCATACGGCCGTTGCCAAAATCAACGGTTCAATACGTTCCTGCGCCACTGCTTTCCGGGCATAGAGCAAACACGCTTGAATATCGGCTGCCTCCAACCAGGGATAAGCGGCCAACAATTCATCCGGCGTATCACCCGCGGCCAACATTCCCAATACATGTTCCACAGCCAGCCGCCGCCCGCGAATAATGGGTTTACCGCCAAAAATGGCTGGGTTAATCGTAATGCGCGTCAATAGTTCAGCTTCTTGCATGGTCAATCTCCCGATTACATTTTAGCACATACCCGTTTCATTCCTCGGCGAATTTGACGACGGTGACGCCATCGCCGCCTTCTCCATCACGGCCGTTTCCGCTAAATTGGTTTACAATGCCTGCCACTCTTCAACAGAGACACCAGCCTGTCGGATGATGGCTCGCAATGTACCTACAGGAATGTCACGTCCTTGGTGGATTGGCACAGGAATTTTGACATGCGTTTCCGGGTGACGCATAAAAACGTGTTTGCCGCCGCCGAAAGGCCCCTCAAAACCCAGCCGCCGCAGTTTGCTGATAATGGTCTGTGGCTTCTCAGGCGCTAACTTCGGCATGTGCTACTTCCATCCCGTTGCCATCATCTATATAACCCAGGCTGTAGCCGTCAATCAAAGGGATCGCATCACCAAAACGTAAAGCTGTTACCAGCCAGCCGTGTACCGCATCCTCAGCCATAAATGCTGCCTCGGCGCGGGTTTCCCCCCAGGTGACACAGCCCGGCAAGACTGGCACTTCAACCGTCCAACCTTCATCTTCATTTTGCGTAAATTCGGCGTAGGTCAATGCTAACCGCACATACTCATTCCAGGATAATGGAATCATCTCAGCACTCTCCTCGAGCAAAACCTTCATACGGCCGTTACCAAAATCAATGATCTATCTCCTGCCCAGATTCTAACACACAACCGTCTCATTCCTCGGCAAATTTGACGACGGTAACACCATCGCCACCTTCACCATCACGGCCGTCCTCCCAGGACAGCACGTTCGGGTTACTCTGTAACGAATGGCGGATGGCGTGTTTCAGCCGGCCGGTGCCCTTGCCGTGAATAATGCGCACCCAGGGCATCCGCGCCATCTCCGCCTTGTCCAGAAAGGCGGTCACTTCGGCCAGCCCGTCCTCCACACGGCGGCCGCGAATGTCCAGTTCTAAGCCGGGCGACGGCCGTGCCCCCACCCGCATATACTCTGGCTCCGGTTCCGCCTGCGGCCGATCCTTCCATTCCAGATCGCTCAGCTTCACCCGCATCTGCATCTGCCCAATGGCCACCTGCGCCTCATACTTGCTCAGGGAAACAATCTCCCCCTGCGTATTCAGCGCCTTTACAACCACCACATCACCCGGCTGCCACTCCAGCGTATTCCGTGTTGGTTTGCGCTCCTTCACCGGCTGCGGGGCAATGGCGGCCACGTCGGCCGTGCCCACCTTCTCCACATCCTTCGTCACCTGCTTCAGCTTATTCAGCGATTGGGCGTCACGGATATTTTGGCGCGCCTTACGCAGTTCTTCTTCAATCGCTTCCACTTTGGCTTTGGCCTCTGCCTGCGCATTTGCCAACACCCGCTGCCGCTCCTCTTCAATTTGCTCCAGCCGCCGCGCCAGCGCGTCCCGGTCTTCTTCAATGTCACGCAGCGCCAGCCGCGAGGCCGCTTCTTCGGCCGCCATCTTGTCCCGCAGCTCATAAATTGCGTCCAACAGCGCCTCTGACTGGTTATTGCCCGCGCCGGTCAGCGACATGGCGTCGGTCAAAATCGTCTCGTCCAACCCCAGCCGCCGGGCGATGGCAAAGGCATTGGAGCGCCCCGGAATTCCAATCGTCATCTCGTAGGTCGGCGAGAGCGTTTCCAGATCAAACATCAACGAGGCGTTGGTCGCCCCCGGCTGCTGGTCGGCGTACAGCTTCAATTCCGGGTAATGGGTAGCCACAAACGTGGTCGCCCCCTTGTCCCGCAAAAAGCTGACGATGGCCTGGGCCAGCGCCGCCCCTTCCTGCGGGTCGGTGCCCGAACCGAGTTCATCCAGCAGCACCAGCGACCGCTCGTCCACCTTGTCCAGAATACGCACAATGTTGGTCATGTGCGAGGAGAAGGTAGAGAGGCTTTGCTCGATGGACTGCTCATCACCAATGTCGGCAAAAACATCCTCAAAAAGGGTCAGGCGGGCTTCCACGGCCGGAATGTGCAGGCCAGATTGGGCCATCAGCACCATCAAGCCCATCGTTTTCAGGCTGACCGTTTTGCCGCCGGTGTTGGGGCCGGTAATGAGAACGGTGAACACGTCCTCCGGCAGGGTCAGATCGGTGGGCACGACGGTCAGCGGATCGAGCAGGGGATGACGGCCGTTGCGAATCCACACCGTAGAGCCAGGGTGCAAATTGCGCGGCGGCGGCGTCCACTTTTCGCGCTCATTAGCGTGTTTGGGTGGTTTGGGTTGGGCAAATTCGCGCCACTCCACAAAGTCCGGTTCTACACCTTTGATCAGCGCCGAATAACGGGCGCGGGCAAAAATCAGGTCGAGTTCGGCCATGCGCTCGACAATACGCTTGATGCTCTCCCCATGTTCAGCTACCTTGGCGGATAGCTCTTTGAGGATGCGGTTGATTTCGTCTTGCTCCTGAATTTGCAGGCCGCGATATTCGTTGTTGAGTTCCACTGTTTGCATCGGCTCCACCCACAACGTGGCCCCGCTGCCGCTCTGGTCATGCACAATGCCTTTGACGCGCCCTTTGGCGTCGGCCTTAAGGGGCACAACGTAACGGCCGTTCCGCTGCGTGATGATCGGTTCCTGCAACCATTGATTCTGGCTGGAGTTGAGCAACTTTTGCAGTTTGTCCTGGATACGGCCGTGAACCACCCTCAGTTCGCTCCGTATTTTGGCCAGTTTCGGGCTGGCGCTGTCCAGCACCTCGCCGCGCTCATCAATGGTGTTGTTAATCGCCGTCACCAGTCCCGGACAATCCTCAATCAGTTCGGCAATCGCCGCCAGGTGCGGAAATTCGGCCGCCGCTTTCACAATCGCCCGGTGCAGGTTACGGCCAGCGATAATGGTGTTGCGAATATCCAGCAGTTCTTCGGCCGGCAGGGTAAAACCGCGATAGGCGTTATCACACGAACGGCGCACATCGCGCGCCCCGCCAATGGTGATGCCGCTGCGGGTATCCAGCAGCAAGATCGCCTCGCGGGTCTCCGCCTGCCACTGCGTGGCCTCCATTTCATCGGTGGTCGGGTGCAGCCGCCGCGCCAGTTCCTCCCCGGCACTAAAGCTGGTATAACCGGCCAGAATATCTAAAACCTTATCAAATTCCAGTGTATGTAATGATTTTGCGTCCATTTCTACCGCAATGTTTCCAAAATATCGGGCGTCAGTCCCCTACTTTGGGCTTTATCACTGATGTCATCCATTAAATCAGTCAAGGAAAGATCACTCTTCTCAAATTCGCGCATCCATAGGCTAAGGAGCAGGTGAATTTTCTCTCGTTCTTCTTTACCCGCCTTTCTATAAAGTTGAGCCGTCTTTTCATCTACTTTTACTTGAATCGTTGCTAGTGTCATAATTACCGCTCCTCATGTATTGAGTGCATTTTATCATAGGGCAAAGGAATCAGGGTAAACGGCCGTGCGCCTCCTCCCAATCGCCCGTCTCGCCCCGCTAAAGTCCAGGTCGGATAATTCTTGTTCCGCCAGGGCAATGGTCTCTTCAAGCAGTTGGTGTAGTGGCTCGATGGCGGCGGCTGGCGTCACAAAGTTGATGTGCTGCAAACGCACTGCCAGGTCAGGCGGCGTCAGCGCCATCTCGGCAATGGTTTCATTGAGCCACTTGTAGCCGGGATGGGCCAGGTAGAGGCCGTTCAGCCCCAGCAGCGCGCCCATGATCCGCCGCTGCATCCGCACCAGCACATCGGCCAGCATCAGCCAATCCTGCCGCGCCGCCAGCACATCGCGCATATACCAGATGCCTAACGCGGGGAAGTTCAGATTTTCAGCCACCATCGCCCGGCGCAGCGCATCCGGGTACGGGGTGATCTGCGCCTGCCACTGAGCAATCCGGTCACGGCCGGCCACCGCCAACCCATGCCGCAATCCCGCCATCCGGCACTGCTTGAGCACGGCCGTGTCCCCCAACAACACATCGCCAATAGTCCGATCAATCGTGCTGACCAGAAAATTGCTGATGTCACACTGCACCGGCCCCACCAGATAATCTTCCGACCATTCATCATCCTCCAACGGCCAGAACTCGATGATGTCGGCGTTTAGCTGCTGGATGGGCTGCCGGCGATCCGCATCCGTTGGCGGCTCATGCCAGAAGATGTCCAGTTCAATGTCGGCGTAATCATCGGCACGGCCGTGCCCCACCGACCCGGCCACGACTATCGCCGCTACCTTCAGGTTTTGCCCATACAGCCCCGCTATCTGCTCTGCCAGTGCCAATCGCCATCTGCCTGCTTCGTTCATTATTCCCTCCGCGCCTCTGCGTTACACCTTCTTTATCAGCCGGTATTCACCGGGGCGTGGCTGGTAGCCCAATTTGCGGTTTATCGCCAGCATCGGGCCATTTTTTGAATCGTTGTGGGTGCGGATGCTGTCCGCGCCAAACGCTTTGGCAAAACAGATGGATTGCACTTTAAGCGCCAGGGCAATGTGGCGGCCCCGGTAAGCCCGATCCACACCGGTCATCATGTTATACATGGAGTTTGATTCCTGAAAATAACCCACCGCTGCCAGCCCCACGTATCGTTCGCCGTCCACCGCCAGCAGTTGGCCTTCGGGCACAAACCAGGCCACCCGATTCCACATCTCATTCATCTCGGCAAAATCAGGAAATGAGCCTTGTGTAGCCGGGTCGTCCAATACACAAGCATAGTTCAGCGCATGTAATTTGCGCCGCGCCGTTTCTGTATCTCCTTCGGCCGCCAGCGAGGTCAGGCGGATGCCACCTGCTTCCACTTCGGCAATCACACCGGCAAACGGCCGTTCGTCAAACGTGTGCAGATCAATGACCGACTCAAACAGGTGATGGGCAATGGCAAACCCACGCTTTTCGGCAAAACGCAGGCAGGCCGGGCACTCCTCGCGCACATCACTGGTGAGCAGCGTGGCCCCCTGCTCGCGGACAAACGCCCACACGGTTTCGGCCAACTGCGCCCCCAACCCCTGCTGCCTATGCGCAGGATGTACGCAAGCCCACAACTGAAAACGGCCGTCCGCCGCATGAGCCGGATGTAACGCCACGCCATATCCTACCAGACGGCCGTCAGGCGCTGCTGCCACCCAACGACGGCGAATTTGCCCCACCGGATTATTGGCCTCCCATTCAAACAGGGAAGCGGCCGTAACCGGTTGTGGCCCCACCACCGTCAACAATTCAGCCAACGCCGTAAAATCCTGCTCCGGCACGGCCGGGCGGATGATGTAATTGGTAGACATTTTTTTACCCTTATTGAGATTGGGAGATTGAGAGATCAAGAGATTTACCACCCAATCTCCCAATCTCCTAATCTCCCAATCTCACTCTTCACCGGCCCACAACCGCCGCATTTCCTCGCTCGTTTGCAGCAGTTCATCCAGTGTGCCGGTGGCGGCCACACGGCCGTCTTGCAGCACAATAATCTGGTCGGCGCGGCGCAGCACGGCGCGGCGGTGGGAGATAACCAGGCAAGTAGGTGAAACATCCGATTTCTTCGAGAAATCGGATGTCTGGAAGAGCCGCTCCCACAGTAACGCCTCCGTCTCCACGTCCAGCGCACTGGAGAGGTCGTCAAAGACAAGCAGTTCGGCGTCGCGCACAAACATGCGGGCGGCAGCGGTGCGCTGCACCTGCCCACCAGACAGGCGCACCCCACGCGGCCCCACCACCGTATCCAGCCCTTGTTCCATATCCCGAACGTCGCGGTCGAGCACGGCCGTAGCCACCGCCCGCGCCACATCCACCTGCTCCTCCGGCAGCCCCAACAGGATGTTCTCGCGGATGGTATCGCTGAACAGGCGCGGAATCTGCCCGGTGTAAGCGGCGCGTGGTGGGGTAAAAAAGGCCGCCGGGTCATCCACCCGTTCACCATTCCACCAAATCTCCCCCTCGCCCGGCGGCAGCAGCCCTAACAACGCCTTCAACAGCGTCGTCTTACCCGCACCAATGCGCCCGGTGACAACGGTAAAGGAGCCACGTGGGACGGTGAAGGAGATGTCTTGAATGGCGTGATCCGTGATGCGTGATGCGTGATGCGTGACGAGTGAGCCGTCACCCGACTGCTCACTGCCTGCTGCTAACTGCTCACCGCTCACCGCCAACTGCTCGCGGACGCTGCGTCCGTCACTCACTGGATACTGATAACCCAACCCGCGCACTTCCAACCGCTCCAGCCGATGGACGGCCGTTTTGGGGGTAAAGGGCAGGTCAGGCAGGGTCCCGTCACGGCCGTCGAAGTAGATGGGATGGTGGGCTACCACTTCGCCCGGCGGTGTGCCCTGCATCATGGCCTCCATCCGCTGGTTGGAAACGGCCACCTGGTTGTACCGGGTAATCACCGTGCCTGCCATGCGCATCAGGCTCGTCACCGGCCAGATGTAGGCGGCGAATAAGGCAAAGTCGCCCACCGTGAATTCGCCGGCATACATCGCCTGGGCCACCAACAGCAAAATCAGGCCCACACCCATATCCACCGTACCGTTGGAGAAGGCTTCTACCACCTGCGCCAGCAGCCGGTCTTTGACCATCGCCTCCTTGCGCCGTTCATTCTGGGCGCGGAACCGGGCCACAATGCGTTCCTCGGCGTGGGCTACTTTCAACGCCTGGGCGCTGTTGAACATATCGGCAATCAGACCCGTCACCTGGCTGGTGGCTTCGCGGCTTATGGCGCGGTAAGCGCGGGCGCGGTGGCGCAGGCGGTGGGCAATAAAAACCACCGCCGCCAGCGGCACAAAGACGCCCATTGTCACCGTGACGCTGATTTGCAGCATGATGGCAAAGGAAAAAGAGGCCATAAAAATGAGGCCCACCAGGTCATCAATGACCACAATGCCTTCCAGTAATGCTTCGGTGTCATCGCGGAAGGTGCTGATTGCTTCGCCGGTGGAGAGGCGGACACCCTCCGGTTTACGCGGCAAGGGGTCCGCGCCGGGCCGCTGCAAAATGCGCGCCAACATGTTGCGCATGAGCAGGCCGAAGCTGTGGTATTGAAAGTTGATGTAGCAGAGTGCCGCCCCCGCCAGCGACAGCCCCATCACCAGCGCCGCCGCCACTTGCAGCCCCACAAAGGCCCATACGGTCACATCCAGGTCATTGACACCCGTCAGCCAGTCAAAAAAGAGCTTCAGGATCAGGCCAACGGCAATGGTCGCCACCATGTGAATGGAAATGGTGATTACGTCGCCGACGTAATAAACCGGGCGAAAGGTCATCAGCCGCCAAAAGTATTGGTAGGTTTTCAGGGTTGGTGTGGTCATAGTTTTGTGGAGATCAGAGATTGGAGATTGAAGATTAGGAATGCCATATCTCCAATCTCCAATCTCCAATCTCTAATCTCTAATCTCTTCTTCCAATCCAGTTTGCAAGAGCCGATAAAAATGTGACTGCGGGTCATGGGCCAGTTGGGCGCGACGGCCGTGTTCTAGCACACGGCCGTCGCCCAACACCAGTATCTCGTCAGCCCGCTGCACCGTGCCCAAACGGTGGGCAACGATGATGGCGGTGCGGTTGGTCAGCAGCCGGTCGGTAGCCCGTTCGATCAGCCGTTCCGTGGCCGGGTCCAGCCGGGAGGAGGCTTCGTCCAGAATGACCAGGCCAGGGTCGGCCAGAAAGACGCGGGCGAAGGCTAAAAGCTGCGCTTCCCCGGCAGAGAGGCTGGTATCGGCCGCCAGTTCGCTGTCCAGGCCGTTGGGCAGCCGGTTCAGCCAGTCACGCAGCCCCAGTTCATCGAGGACGGCAAGGATACGGCCGTCGTCAATCTCCTCACCAAACAGCGTCAGATTATCCCGCAGGGAGGCGTGGAACAACTGCACGTCTTGGGTCACCAGGCCAATGTGTTGGCGCAGTTGGGACTGTCTGGCCCGGCGAATATGGTATCCACCCAGCCGCACCATGCCACCGGTGGGGTCATAAAAGCGAAAGAGCAGCTTGGTGAGGGTGGATTTGCCACTGCCGGTGCGCCCCAACACACCCAGGATGGTGCCGGGAGCCAGGGAGAAGTTGATGTTGTCGAGTACGGCCGTGTCCGGGTCATCGGCATAATAAAAAGAGACATTGGCAAATTCCACCGCCAGCGCCCCGGATGGAAAATCCACGCCCGGCCCATCCGTCAGCGTTGGCTGCTGCGCCCACAATTCCACGATGCGGTTGACGCTGGCCCCGGCCCGCTGCAAATCTTCCACCTGCCGGTTGATGCGCCAGAGCGGGTCTTTGATCAGGTCAATGTAGTAGAAAATCAGGTACACACTGCCGATGGTCATAATGCCCTGTTCGTACAGCCCCGCGCCAAACAGGTGGGCGCAGCCATAGGCCAGGGCAAAGATGAAGGTGGGCGTTTGCATCACCCAGACGTTGGCGCGCATGGCGCTGTTCATGGCCCGCCAGCGGTCGCGGGCCAGCCGCAGCAATTTACCCATGATATAAGCCACCGCCCCGGACGAGCGAATGGTTTCCGCACCGCTCAGCCACTCTTCCAACGAGCCAAAGAGGGCGGCGTCGGCTTCGCGCAGCTTTTGCCAGCGCGGGGTAGCTCGTTTGCTAAAAAAACGAAGCGCAAAACCGCCCAGGATAAGCACGGCCGTGATGGACGCCCCCACGCGCCAATCCGCCAGAAAGAGCAAAACCATCACGCCGCCCAACAGCAGCAGATTGCTGGTCATCTGGATGATGAGTTGGGAGAAGAAGTTGGCGAGTTGGTTCACGTCGCCATCCACGCGCTCGATGAGTTCCCCTGGTTTGTGCCTTTTGTGAAAGGCCATATCCAGCCGTAAGCAGTGCAGCGCCAGGTCGGCGCGCAGGGCGTTGGTGGCCGTCCAGGCCACATTTTCGCCCAGGTACACGGCCGTGATGTTCACCACCTGCCGCACCAATGCAATGCTGATGAAGATGGCCGCCGCGCCAAACAGCTTTTGCAATCCGGCGGCGTAGGCTGATGTGCCGGGCACGGCCGTGTTGTTGGAGGCGGTATCAATGAAATAGGCCACAATTTGCGGATTTACCAGTTGCAGGCCAATGCCCAGCACCACAAAAGCAGCCAGCGCCAACACCCGCCCCCGCTGCGGGCGCAGGTAGGTGGACAAAAGCTGCCAGTAAGGACGGATAGATGCGAGTTGGTTCATCATAGAGATTGGAGATTGGAGATTAGAGATTGAGAGCCGCTGAAAATCTCCAATCTCTAATCTCCGATCTCAAAATAAAAAGCCCCACATGTTGTTCACATGCGGGGCGGGTTGTTGAACGGTGCGCGCGGGTTTTGATTACGGCCGTGTACGGCCAACGCTAACCGGAGAACAGACGCCAACGCATGTCGGGCGGGCCAATTTCCCGCCTGTGTTGCGTGTGCCGATGTGCCATACGATGCTCATAGAAGTTCTCCGGTAGCCAATCACGGTGGAGATTGTAGCGGGGTGTGGTACGGCCGTCAAACATTGACCATCGGCAAGTTTGGGGTATAAGTAAGAGTGTGCGGCACAAGTTGTGGCCAAAACATTCAAAAAGACAAAGTAGGCATAGGAGCCTGCCCACGTGAATGAAAATAGTGGCTGGTGGCTGGGGCTGGTACAAGCCACTGGCCACCAGCGACCCGTCACTGTTTTCACAGGAGTAGCGCACCACGATAAATGAAAATTGGACGCGGACGAACGCGGATGACGCGGATTAAATCTGTGAAATCTGCGTCATCTGTGGATTATTTTCGAAGGAGACAACACGGGCGGCAGCCCACCACGATAAATGAAAACAGGACGCCTATTCACAACATTCTATCCGCGTCATCCGCGTGAATCTGCGTCCTATTTACGAAGGAGTTAATTGAGATGGAATATCGTCGCTTAGGTAAATCAGGTTTGAAAGTAAGTGTGCTTTCTTTTGGTTCGTGGGTCACGTTTAAGAACCAGGCAGATGTAGAAGTAGCAGCCGAGATGATGGCGGTGGCCTTTGAGGCCGGGGTGAACTTCTTTGATAATGCGGAAATATACGCCCATGGCCAGTCAGAAATTATTATGGGGCAGGCGCTGCAGAAGTTGGGTTTGCCGCGTGACAGCTACGCCGTGTCTAGCAAGGTGCGTTGGGGCAGTGTGCCCCAGGCGCGCCCCATGCAGTTTGGTCTGAGCCGCAAACACATCTATGAAGCATGCCACCAGGCAATGGCCCGGCTACAGGTAGACTATTTAGACCTCTATTTCTGCCACCGTCCTGACCCGGAAGTACCCATGGAGGAGGTGGTACGGACCATGACGGAATTGATTCAGCAGGGCAAAGTGTTTTACTGGGGTACATCGGAATGGTCTGCGCAGCAGATCATGGAGGCCCACAGCACGGCGCGGCAGTATAACCTGATCCCGCCCACGATGGAGCAGCCAGAGTACAACATGTTTCACCGGTACCGGTTTGAAGTGGAGTACGGCCGTCTCTATGACACCATTGGCCTGGGAACCACCATCTTCTCACCACTGGCATCTGGCCTGCTGACGGGCAAATATAATCAGGGTAAACCGGCCGACACACGCATCAATTTGCCGGGGTACGAATGGTTAAAAGAGGCTTTTGAGAGTGAGGAAGGGCAGCAGCGAATTCAGAAGGTGCGTGAATTGAGCCACATTGCCAACGAACTGGGCACAACCATGCCCCGGCTGGCGCTGGCCTGGTGCATCAAAAATCCACATGTGAGTACGGTCATCACGGGCGCGTCAAAGGTGAGCCAGGTGGAAGATAACATGAAAGCGTTAGACGTTGTGCCCCAACTGACTGATGAAGTAATGGCAGCCATTGAAGCGATGCTGGATAACAAACCACAACCGATGGGATTTCAATAGAGATGGCCGAGAAGAGAAAACAACTCCCTCATACCGGGCTGGCGGTTGGCGGCGTTAGCGAAGGGGTATTGGTGTGTGGCGACCCGGCCAGAGCTACCACTGTTGCCGGGTTGTTGGATGAGGCCACCTTGCTGGCGGAGTGGCGGGAGTATCGCTCGTATCTGGGGAAGTATCACGGCCGTACCATCACCGTTTGTTCACATGGCATTGGCGCGCCGGGTGCGGCCATTGCCTTCGAGGAATTGATTGTCGCCGGGGCCAGGGTCATCATTCGCGTGGGTACATGCGGTGGCATCCGGCCAGAGGTGCAGGCGGGGCATCTGGTGGTGGTAACGGGAGCGGTGGATCATACGGGTTACGGCCGTGAAGTGGTCCCCCCCGGTTATCCCGCCGCCGCCGATGTAGACGTGGTTCTGGCGCTGCGGCAGGCCGCCAAAGGCGCCGCGCAACCGGTGCATACCGGCTTTGTACTCACCCGTGATGCCTTTTATGGCGGCCCACCGCTGCCCGCTGCGCCCGTGTATGAAACGATGGCCGCCGCGCGTGTGCTGGCCGTGGAAATGGAATGTGCCGCCCTCTTTCAGGTGGGCAGCCTGCGCCAGATCAAAACGGGGGCTATTTTGGCCGCCGATGGCAATGTGCTGCACGCCAAAGAGGATATGCACACGTTTGACCCACACCGCGAAGAGGCGCGGCAGGCCACGGAAGCGGCCATACGCATGGCGCTGGAAGCGGTAATCCAGGTACAGCATGAATCTGATTGAGCAGCGCCGCGCCATCCGCCATTTGCTGGATGAACACAACCCGGCCGACGCCATGGCCGCTTATTTTGCGTTTTATCACGGGGATAACAGGACGACGCTACGGCCGTATCCCGCCGACGCGCCCCGCGCCCAGGGCTATGTTTGCCTCTCGCAAACGGGCATGGACTTATTCCGTCCGTTGGCGACGATGCGGCTGCCGCTGGCCGACCTGACCACCAGCGCCGCCGCCATTCACCAGGCTATCCCGCCGGGCACGGCCGTGATCCTGGCTGCGCCCGACCAGTATGAACCGCTCATTGCTGCCTTGTTTGACGTGCAGACGGTGGAAACGTACCTGCTGCTGTCGCTGCACCATACCCGGTTTGAGCCGTTGATCAATGTCTTGATCAGCCAGGATATGGGCGCTAATGGGCTGCCCCGTTTTGTCATTCGGGATCGCCAGCGAGACAACACGCTGGTAGCCTCGGCCGGTTTGAACTGGCAAACGCCGCACTTTGCCGAACTGTCGGTGAACACCCATCCCGAATACCGGCGGCAGGGTTACGGCCGTAGCGTGGTAACGGCCATGGCGAATTACTTGTTGAGTAACGGCCGTACCCCCCTCTACCTGGTCGCCGACAATAATACCGCCTCATTAGAGGTCGCCCGCCAGGTCGGCTTCACCGACACCCTGCACCGGCAGTTAATCATTCAGGGAACAAGCAGACAGATGGGTGGG
This sequence comes from Anaerolineae bacterium, assembly GCA_019637635.1. Taxonomy (GTDB): domain Bacteria; phylum Chloroflexota; class Anaerolineae; order Promineifilales; family Promineifilaceae; genus CAADGU01. Next base: position 14,705 of record JAHBVI010000094.1, on the reverse strand, counting down.
TGACGGCCGTTATTTGCCCCACATAGTACCATTTTCCTCCTTCACAACCTTTCACGCCCCGTTCATAGACATCCCCCTCCTTCAATGTTAATTTGTCCATACGTTCATATCAGCATGATAGAACCAGGCAGGCGTGTTGATAGTGGAAATAATGAAGTACAACAACTGAAGTTGTGCCTTCCTACCAAAGCACTATCTGGACAGCCAAGAACAACTAATCAACCCAAGTGTTGTGGAGGAAAAAAGAATGTCTAAATTAACAGGAATCGTCAAGTGGTTCAGCCGATTAAAAGGGTATGGATTTATCAATCCCGACGATGGCACCCAGGAAGTTTTTGTCCATTATTCGGCTATCGAAGGGGAAGGGTATCGGAATCTATACGAAGGGGATCGTGTGGAATTTGAACTGGTTGACCGTGGCCGCGGCCCACAGGCCCAAAACGTGAATGCCCGGCGCAGCTTCGGCCCTTCTGAATAAACTATCGAACGCTTAGCTTGCCGCAGTACATAATGAGTTGCTTTAACTTCTAACAAGAGTCGAACCTCCACCATTACCTGACCCGTCTGGCGAATGGTGGAGGTTCTTTGTTTTGGCAGTTCAGGTTCGTAGTAATCGCTTCAGCAAGATAACCCGGTCTGGGAAAGGATGAGATGATGGCGCCAACCAACAAAGTTTTAGTCGTAGACGATGAAATTTCGCTGGTGCAGCTTTGCCAGCTTATTCTGGAAGATGCCGGGTACCAGGTGCGGGGAGCAAACAGTGGTACGGAAGCCTTACGCCTGATCCACGAAGAAGTGCCTGATCTGGTCTTGCTAGATGTGATGATGCCGGGCATGGACGGCATCGAGGTGTGCCGGGAGATCAGACGGCGATTTGAAGTGAAACGGCCGTACATCCTCATGTACACCGCCGATGACCGCGACCTGACGCGGCAAAACAGCCTGAAAGCTGGCGCCAACGACCTCATCACCAAAGACACCCCCGTTCACGAACTGGCTTCGCGTATCGGCGATTTTATGATCACTGCCCGGCATGTGGCCTACAGCATAGGCTAAAGTTTGCTCAAAAACGTTTGGGTTAACGACTGACTTTGCCGCCCAAAACGCACCAAAATATCCACCAATATCGGCAAGCGCATAAACCAGGCCTGCATTCGATAAGACGTTTGCATCCCTTCCCACAGTTCATCATGGCATAGCTGTTCGTAAACCTTCATCCCCTCGTAAGAGGTGTCACCCTTTTTCAGAGCCACATCAGCCACCCCTGCCGCCAGTTCCGCCGAAATAATGGAGTTGTGAATACCACCGCCGGTAATGGGATTGATAAACCCGGCAGCATCCCCCACCAGTAATGCCCCATCAAACACATGCTGCATCTGCGCCTGGGAACCAAAATTAAGCTGCCAGGTAGCCACATCATGCAACTCCCCTCCTTTCTTCAAGCGTGGTTTGATGGCCGGCATTTGCAAAAACTCTTGCAACATCTTTTCCAAATTCAGTTTATGCTTGCGGAATTGATCCAGCCGCATCCCTAAACCGATGTTGGCTCGATTCTCGCCAATGGGAAAAATCCAGGCATACCCCGGCAAAATGTTTTTGTACAGATAAAACTCCACCTCGTGGGGAATTTCTTCCAAGTCTTCGATATAGGCGCGCAGGGCTACCGCCCGGTGGGCGTCTTCGTGTTGTTCTGTTTTAGGGCGCAGCCGCCGGGCAATGGCCGAGGTGACGCCATCTGCCCCAATTACCAATCTGGCGCGCAGGTCAGAAACGCTGCCGTTTGTTTGCGCCCGCACACCGACTACTTTGCCATTTTCCACAAGCGGTTCTTTGGCCTGGGCCACGCAAAACTGCGCGCCGGAATCAACAGCATGTTGTTGAATCACATGGTCAAAATACATACGGGGGGCCACATAAGAGTCACAACCTTCATGCCCTTTTTCCAGCGGCGCCTGGATTTCATAAGCTCTAGGCGACACGATCTTGAGACTTTTAAGCGGGTAGAACTCACCACGGGCTACGGCCGTGTCCACCTTCTCTTTCATCCCATAATGCAGCATCCGCTCAATAGCCCCCGCCGGTACCGCATCGCCACACGTCTTGTCGCGGGGGAAAGCGGCCCGGTCTAGCAACAAAACATCATGCCCCTTCTGTGCCAGAATGGTGGCCGTCATCGCCCCCGCCGGTCCCGCCCCCACCACTATCACGTCACGTTCTTCGTTTCCTTCCATGAAATCGCCTCGTTTTATTTAGAAGATTGGAGATTGGGGATTAGAGATTGGCGATGCCCTAATCTCCAATCTCTAATCCCCAATCTCTCCCTCCTTTATAACCCATGATCTGCCCGAATGGTTGCCAGCAAACCCTGGCAGCCGACCGTCACCAACTGGTATACATGTTCAAACCGGCCCGTGTAATAGGGGTCGGGCACATCCCGCTCCGGTACTTGCGGGGCATAGTCCAGCAGACGGCTGAGGTTGGGCAAACGGCCGTACCGCCGTTCTAACTCCGCCACGTTCTCCTCATCCATCGCCACCAGGTAGGTATCAGACCGTTTGGCATCGGCGGCGGTAATCTGGCGGGCACGGCCGTTGTAAGGAACCCCATGCTGCGCTAACACCCGCCGCGTTCCCGAATGGGCGCTCTCCCCCACATGCCACGAACCCGTCCCCGCCGAATCCACCGTAATCTTTTCCTGCAAACTCGCCTCATTCACCATCTGCTGAAACACCGCCTCCGCCATCGGCGACCGGCAAATGTTGCCCAGGCAGATAAAAAGTACATTAATTACCATCATCATGCAATGCTCAGTGAGCGGTAAGCAGTGAGCGGTGAGCCGTGGTTTTCTGCTTACCGCTCACTGCTTACTGCTTACTGCTTCAAAATTGATAACAAACCAGGTCAGCCTATAAGCCGCATTCTGTAACGCCCGGTCAGTGACCAGACGCCGGTGATCATCTATCTGGGAGTGACATTACTGCCACCCTCAAGCAACCTACCCGGATGTCAGACGGAACGGGCCGCTCCGTAGGTTGTCGCCGAAAACTCCCGCAGGAGTTATCCCGACACACCTTCCACCCTGCTTGGTCTTGCTCCCGGCGGGGTTTGCCTGGCCAGCCACATTACTGCCGCTGCCGGTGGTCTCTTACACCACCGTTTCACCCTCACCTGCTCTGGGCTGTGCCCAAAACAGGCAATATGCCTCTCTGTTGCACTTGCCGTCGGGTTGCCCCGCCCGGCCGTTAGCCGGCGCCGTGCCCTGTGGAGTGCGGACTTTCCTCAGCCAGTGAACTGGCCGCGATCACCCGGCCAACCTGGTACCCCGATCCTATCTTTGACAACGCCAGGAGGCAAGTTATTTGCTGTCAGAAGCATTGTAAGTTTGCCCGCCTATAAATTGCTTAACTTCTTCACGCTTTACACAAAGCTTATTCTGCTCCAAGACGCCGCCCACCCCCCTCCGGGCGGCGTCTTCCCCTTTATATGGGTAGTATAAAGTGCCAGGCACAGGGCAAAACGGCCCTGGCCTGCCAACTTGTTTCTGCCCTGTGCCTGGCACTGCTCAACCACTGCTCAACTTGAATTCATCATGCTGTTTGGATGACTTTCGTAATTGCCAACCCCCTGATCTCCGACTAGACTAAAATGTAAATGAACCTGTTTCTCAACCCTGGCACAAGGAGATTGAACAACCATGAAACGAGAATTAGTACGCGACTGGATGACACGAGAGATTATTACCGTGACGCCAGAGACTACCTTACCAGAAGCCCATCAGATAATGATGAATGAAGAAATTCGGCGGCTGCCGGTGGTATACAGCGACGGCCGTCTGGCTGGCATTATCACCCTCGGCGATGTGCGCGGCGCCCAGCCTTCCCCCGCTACCTCCCTCAGCATTTGGGAACTAAACTACCTGCTGTCACAACTCAAAGTAGAAAAAATTATGACCCCCGACCCCGTCACCATTCACGAAGACGCCACCATTGGCGAAGCGGCGCGGGTGATGCTGGAAAACCGCGTCAGCGGTCTGCCGGTGGTAGACAAAGCTGGCAAACTGGCCGGCATCATCACCGAATCCGACATTTTCAGCATGGTGGTGCTGCACGAATGGAGTGAGGATGAGGAGGCCACGCCGGTGTAAGCCGTGAGCCGAAGTCGGATGTCCGAAGCCCGAAAGAAGATGAAATTACGGATTACGGATTACGGACTTCGGCTTACGGCCGTGATGCGCCTGCAAACTGCGCACTTGCAAATCTTTCTCCCGCAGCGCCCGGATGCCGTTCACGGCCGCCTGCGCCGCCGACAGGGTAGTAATGAGCGGTATGTTGTGGCGAATGGCGGCCGCATACATCGCCGATTGATCCGCATGAGCCTGCTGGCCTAATGGTGTGTTGATCAGCAGGTGAATTTCCCCGTTTTTAATCACATCCACCGTTGTTTTGCCCGGCTGGCCCGCTTTTTGCACCACAGTTACCGGCAGCCCGGCGCGTTCCAGGGCTACGGCCGTGCCCATCGTTGCATACAGCTTAAACCCCATCCGGTGCAAATCACGGGCGATCTTCATCGCCGCCCCTTTGTCGTAATCGTTCACCGTAATCAGCACACTGCCTTCGGTGGGCAGGCTGGTGCCCGCCGCCAGTTGGGATTTGGCAAAAGCGTGCCCAAAACGAGCCGCGTGCCCCATCACTTCCCCCGTACTGCGCATCTCCGGGCTGAGGCGCGGGTCAGCCCCCGGCAGCTTGTTAAAGGGTAACACCGCCTCCTTCACAAAAAAGCCGTCCACTTCCGGCGTATCCCGGAAATTGAGTTCCGCCAGCGTCTTGCCCGCCTGCACCTGGGCGGCAATTTTGGCGATGGGCACACCGGTCGCCTTGCTGACAAAGGGCACGGTGCGGCTGGCGCGAGGATTAACCTCAATTACGTAGACCACGTCATCCTTGATGGCAAACTGCACATTCATCAGCCCTTTCACCTGCAAGGCACGGCCCAGCTTTTCGGTGTAGTCACGGATAATGCTCAGGTGGTAGAGGCTGATCTTGTAGGGCGGCAGCACACACGCGCTGTCGCCGGAATGCACACCCGCTTCCTCAATGTGCTGCATCACCCCGGCAATAACCACATCTTCGCCGTCAGACACCGCATCCACATCTACCTCAAAGGCGTCCTCGATGAACTGGTCAATCAGCACCGGGTTGCCGGGGGAGACGCGGGCGGCTTCGGCCAGGAAATTAAGCAGCGAGGCATCGTCATAGGCAATGGCCATCGCCCGCCCACCGAGGACAAACGACGGCCGTACCAGCACCGGATAGCCCACGCGATGCACAATCGCCAACGCCTCGTCCTGGGAATGGGCCAACCCCCACTGCGGATGGTCTATCTCCAATGTGCGCAGCAGGTCGCCAAAACGGCCGCGATCTTCGGCCAGGTGGATGCTGTCCGGCGGCGTGCCCCAAATGGGTACGCCTGCCGCCGCCAGCCCCGCCGTCAGGTTAATGGGCGTCTGCCCACCAAATTGCACAATCACGCCATCTGGCTGTTCTAAGTCTACAATGTTCAGCACATCCTCCAACGTCAGCGGCTCAAAATAAAGGCGGTCGGCCGTGTCATAATCCGTACTCACCGTCTCCGGGTTGCAGTTGACCATGATCGTCTCGTAACCCAATTCCCCCAGCGCCCAACACGCCTGCACACAGCAATAATCAAACTCAATGCCCTGTCCAATGCGGTTTGGCCCCCCGCCCAAAATCATCACTTTGGGCCGGTCGGTGGGATTGGCTTCGCAGTCGCTTTCGTAGGTGGAATAGAGGTACGGCGTATGTGCTTCAAACTCGGCCGCGCAGGTGTCCACGCGGTAATAGGCGGGCACGATACCCAGTTCTTTGCGCCGCTGGCGCACGGCCGTTTCCGTAACCCTCAGGGCATGGGCAATGACGGCATCGGAGAAGCCATAGCGTTTGGCGCGTCGCAATAGACCTGTCAGGTCTTCTGAGACCTGACAGGTCTGCAATGCCTTTTCCAATTCCAAAATTTCTTGCAACTGCGCCACAAACCAGGGATCAAAGCCGGTTTCGGCGGCAATATCAGTGGGGGTACGGCCGTCACCCAACCCCACCGCCACATTCCACAACCGCTGCGCCGTGGGTACCCGCAAGGCTTCTGGCGTCGCCTTTTCCGCCAAGAGCCTGCTAAACCCAGGCGCGCCAATTTCCAACCCACGAATCGCCTTGTTCAACGCCTCCGGGAAAGTGCGGCCAATCGCCATCACCTCACCCACGCTTTTCATCTGCGGCCCTAGCCGGGCATCCACGCCGGGAAACTTTTCAAAGTTCCAGCGTGGAATTTTGACCACGCAATAATCAATGCTCGGCTCAAAACTGGCCGGCGTCACCTGTGTAATATCGTTGGGAATCTCGTCCAGGGTGTAGCCCACCGCCAGCAGCGCCGCAATTTTGGCGATGGGAAATCCGGTCGCCTTGCTCTCCAGCGCGGAGGAGCGGGAGACACGGGGGTTCATCTCGATGACGATGACCTCGCCGTTGGCCGGGTTGACGGCAAACTGTACATTGCTGCCGCCCGTTTCCACGCCCACCGCCTGCATCACCCGCTTCGCCAGGTCACGCAAATGTTGGTACTCCTTGTCCGTCAGCGTATAGGCCGGGGCGACGGTAATGCTGTCCCCGGTATGCACCCCCATCGGGTCTACGTTTTCAATGGAGCAGACGACCACAAAGTTGTCGGCGCGGTCGCGCATCACTTCCAGTTCATACTCTTTCCAGCCAAGCAGGGAGCGTTCGATCAGCACCTCTCCCACCGGGCTGGAACGCAGCCCGTGAGCGACGATGGCCTCGAATTCGTCCGGCGTTTCGGCGATGCCGCCGCCGGTGCCGCCCAATGTGAAGCTGGCGCGGATGAGGGCGGGAAACCCGATTTCTTCAACTGCTTTCCATGCCTCCTCTACTGAATACACGAAGTGGCTAACCGGTACGGGTACGCCTGCCGCCATCATCGCCTGCTTAAATTTGGAGCGGTCTTCGGCCAGCCGGATGGCCGTCAAATCGGCGCCAATCAACTGCACACCATGTTTGGCCAGGATGCCCGATTCGGCCAACTGCACGGAGAGGTTCAGGCCCGTTTGCCCGCCAACGGTGGGCAGCAGGGCGTCCGGCTTTTCGATTTCAATGATTTTCTCTACCAGGTCAGGGGTGAGCGGTTCGACGTAGGTGGCATCGGCCACGTCCGGGTCGGTCATAATGGTGGCCGGGTTGGAGTTGACCAGGACGACACGATACCCCTCGCGGCGCAGTACCTTGCACGCCTGCACGCCAGAGTAGTCAAATTCACACGCCTGCCCAATCACAATGGGGCCAGAACCGATAATCAAAATGGAGTGGATGTCCGTTCGTCTAGGCACTATTTTTCCCCTATAAATTTATAATCGTTCGGCATGGTTCATCAGGCAAAAGTTAGCCTGAACATGTAGCTCGCAACTGTCATTCCGAGTGGAGTCTTCGGAGCGAGGAATCTTTCTACCCGACCAGGGGGAAGATTCCTCCTCGAAGACTCGTCGGAATGGCGGTAGGACGCTGAATTTGTAAAGTTCCGCAGGTGGTTTTCTGAACCATGCCGAGTGTGCAATTTTTGCGGTAAATGGGAGTAACGCTATGCAGATAACATATAACACCAAAACAGATGTGTTATACATTCGCCTTGATGCTCGCCAACAGGATGTTATTAACCAACGCCTGAATGAGGACATTGTTCTAGACATCGGCGATGCAGACAAAATCGTGGGCATTGAAATTCTGGATGCTTCCTCTCATCTTAATTTGGATCAGTTACTTCCTGTCCAGGTAGAACGTTTGCCAGAGATGGTTTAACTTGCAGACATCCGATTTCTTGAAGAAATCGGATGTCTGTCGCAATCTCCCAATCTCCTAATCTCCAATCTTTCCTCCCATTAACCCCACAAACTTATCAAATAACTCATCGGAATCGTGCGGGCCGGGGGAGCTTTCGGGGTGGTACTGCACGGAGAAGGCGCGGTAGTTGGGGGCGTCTATGCCTTCGCAGCAGTTGTCGTTCAGGTTGATGTGCGAATTGAACGCCCCGTCGGGCAGGGTCAGGGCGTCTACGGCAAAACCGTGATTGTGGCTGGAGATTTGCACACGGCCGTGTGCCACCACCTGCACCGGCTGATTCCCCCCGCGATGCCCAAACTTCAATTTGTAGGTATTCGCCCCCAACGCCAGCCCCAAAATCTGATGCCCCAGGCAAATGCCAAAAATCGGTTTCTGGCCCAGCAGTTCGCGCACGGCCGTGACTGCATACGTACACGCCGCCGGATCGCCCGGCCCATTGGAGAGGAAAATACCATCCGGCTCTAGCGCCAGCACATCGGCCGCCGGAGTCGTCGCGGGCACCACCGTTATCCGGCATCCCTTCCCCGCCAACAGCCGCAACATATTCCGCTTAATCCCAAAATCATACGCCACCACATGATACCGCTCATCGCTCACCGATAACCGATTACCGATTACCGATAACTGCTCCCCATCCGGCCGCCACCAATCCCCCCCCTCCGCCCAATGATACGGTTCGGCGCAGGTCACTTCACGCACCAGATCGAGGCCGTTCATGTCGCGGGCGGCGCGGGCCACGGCAACCAGTTCGGCCGCCTCGGTGATTTCGCTGGAAAGGGCGGCGCGCATCGCGCCATAGGTGCGAATGTGGCGCACCAGGGCGCGGGTATCCACTTCCGTCGCGCCCACTATGCCCCGTTCCGCCAGATAGTCCGGCAGGGATTGGGTGGCGCGCCAGTTGCTCACCACCGGGCTGAGGCTGCGCACCACAAACCCGGCGGCCCAGACACGGCCACTTTCGTCATCTTCCGGGTTGCAGCCGGTGTTGCCAATGTGCGGTTGGGCCATGGTGATGATCTGGCCGTGATAGGAGGGGTCGGTGAGGATTTCCTGGTAGCCGGTGAGGCTGGTGTTGAAAACAATTTCGCCGGTGGTGGTACCCATTGCGCCAAAGGCAATGCCAGGCCAGGTTGTGCCATCTTCGAGGGCGAGTAAAGCGGGTTGGGTCATATTTCGTAATCCGTCAATCGTAATCCGTAATCCGAAGTTGGGATACGGGGTATGGTGACAAAACGGCCGTATTCTATCACCACCACCAACACCGGAACATACGCTTTCTCACAAAACAACAATTCTCTTTTTGGTCGCTATCACCTATGAATCTTCCGTCCCAGCCGGGTGAAAGATTCCTTACCCCAGGAGGGGTTCGGAATGACAGCAGCCGCTAAAAGGGAATGTCCTGGTTGGTCAGGCGTTGGTACCAGGCGTTGAGCCATTTCATGGCTTCCTCGTACTTTTGGGCGGGCAGTTCCCGGTAAGCGGAAACTTCAAAGTTGCGGTACAGTTCGCCGTAGACGGCGCCGTATTCACTACGGCCGTTGCGCTCTGACAACACGTGCCCAATCGCCCGCACCGCCTGGGAAATACGGCTGGCCTGTTCACGGGTGACAAAACGTTCCGGCACACTCAGGGTAGCTTCGACGGCTTCCAGGCGACGGCCGTAATCATCCAGCCGCGCCTCGATCATAATCTGGTTACGCGCCAGCTTCACCACTGCCAGCGCCATCTGGTACGCTTCCACGGCGTCGGCGCTGGCCTGGTGCAAAAGCGTGTCAAAATCGGGATCGGTCGTCAGCCGCCCCTCCTGAAACGCTTCACTTAGTACCTTGAAGCACTCTTCCTGATAACGAATGAGCCTGTCACGTATTTCTTCTTTTACCCGGCGGGTATCAATGCCAAACAGCCACCCGTTCAGGTAGTCAAGTGGCAGGCACGACATCTCTTGACGGCCGCCGGGTGTATTCATAATGAATATACCTTTCAGCTTCTTCGACAAGACGGGATCACGATTAATGCGATTAAGCTGGCTCGGCCAGGTAACACCCAGGCGATCACAAATTGGCTTGAGCGGAATGAAGATTTGTGGTTTGCCGCCACTCTGTACAAGAACGGCCGTGATTTCATCTTCGTAAAAAATCACGCGCTGCTGTTCAATTGGCTCTAAAACGCTATCGTTCTTCATAACTAAAACCTTTCTCACTTGATTTTTGCTTTGCCTGGTTTGGTATCCTACTCTATTCTACACTTTCAACGACCCACCTGCTTCTCAAACAGGCGGCAAAAATAATCTTTTTCCTGGACGGCGTGCAGCATCTGGAAACCTTCTCGTTGATAATAACTCTTCAAGAAGTCGTTGCCATCCCAGCAATCCAGGTGTAGCCGGGATTTGCCGCGCTGGCGGGCCACTTCGGCCGCCCGGTCAAGAATCTGGCTGCCCACGCCCTGCCCGGCCGCAAAACGAGCCACTACCAGCGAACCCAGGTACATGGCGGCCGCCGGCGAATACGACCAGACCGCAGGCATGATCTCGGTCACAATACAGCCGCCGGCCAGTTGTTGGTGGTGGTATGCCAGGATGAGACGGCCGTTCATCACCTGCCGCTCCAATTCATCCCTGCTTTGGGCGTGAACGCCTGGCGCCCACTGCCGCACCCCTTTCTGCCAGAGCCACGCGCCTACCTCATCCAGCAGCTGGATGAACGGGTCTAATGATTCAACCGATGCTTCAACAATCATAAAAATCCGATTAAAAGGGGTTGTCCTGGTTGGTCAGGCGTTGGTGCCAGGCGTTGAGCCATCTCATGGCTTCGTCGTATTTTTAGGCCGGGGGTAGCCAAATTGGCTACCCCTAAGCCTCTGGTCAGAACAGTATGGCGTTCTATCCGCCGCCGTTGGGCCTGGGTATCCAGACCCAAAGCGCGACACATCTGGCTGATAGAAGCATAAATCTGACCATTATCCAGGCGCACGGCCGTTAACTCATCCCCATAAAACTCAACTTCCCGCTGCTCAACGGGCACAAGCGCGTTTATCTCTGCCATCACCTATCGCTGCCTCCTTTCAATTAAAAATATCACGATGATACCCGCACCGATCAGGCGCGGAAATGCGCTTCCAGCCGGGGCAGGTCAACCCCGGTTGACGCCAGCGCCACCACGCTGTCCAGCGGCGGGCTGCCCTTGATGTATAGCTCCGTTTCCAAATCCAGGTCTGGCAGCAATACGACACTGCGATTACCCCGCTGATCCAGAATAATGCCCTCGCCTTCCCAGCCGGGATTTTGCAGCAGATAGACCAGTTTCCAATGGGTATTGGAAAGCCGTTCGGCCTGGCGCACACTGCCGATGACGGCATCGGCCGTACCCACCCGTTCCACAATAGCCGCTGCATTCAGCAATGGTTGACCGCGCAGATGGGCACGTAATTGCTGATGAACGACCAGATCGAGATAACGGCGCAGGGGGCTGGTGGATTGGGCATAGAGATTCAACCCCAACCCGGCGTGCATACCGGGCGATGTGACCTGCTGGCTGCGCTGTAATCTTTTACGCAGGGCGAGCATCCCAGACGGCCGTGCCGGTTCCCGATCATCAGCATCCGGCGGGTCTTGAATTGTGAACGGCAGGGGAATTTGATGCTGCACCGCGTACCGGGCCACCGCTTCACCGGCCATCAACATCGCTTCCATCACCAGGGAACGGCTGCGCAAGGGGGGCAACGGCCGTATCACGACCTCCCCTCCCTCTACCCGAATTTTCACCTCTGGCAGGTCAATAAATACCGCCCCATTTTCACGGCGGCGCACTTCAAAGCGCCGCGCCAAAACAGACAACGAAGCAAACGGCTCTTCGGCCAGCCGCGCTTCCACCTGCTCATACGTCAGGCGCGTCACCCGCACCCAACTGGGCACAATCTCCACCCCCACAATGCCACCATCGGCCGCTAAATTCAGCCCAAACGAGAGCGCGGGCGACACCTCGGCCAATCCTAACCCTAACCTGTGTGTTACCACAGGCGGCAGCATGGGTACCGTGCCTTCGGGCAAATACAGGTTGGCGGCGCGGGCGCGGGCTTCTTCATCCGCCGGGCTGCCAGGGGGAATTAACGCCGCCACATCGGCCACATGCACCCACAGCCGGTCGCCATCCAGGCTGAGAGCGTCGTCCGGGTCCTGGTTGTCCTCATCGTCAATGGCAAAGGCGGGCAGGTGGGTGAGGTCGCGGCGGTCTTCGGCGGGTAATTGGGTAATCGGGTAATCGGGTAATTGGGTGGGCAGGCCCAGGCGTTGGGGGTAGGGGTTGACCATTTCATCCCAGTAGCCGATTTTGAGCAGCAGGGCGTGGGCCTGTTCGGGGGTTTCGGATTGATTGAGCGCGCGCAAAATTTTGCTATTTTCGCGTTGTCCGGTGGCCAGGGCGACCACTTCTTGCAAATAACCGGCGTCTTCGGGTTGGTAACGGCCGTCTTGCAACCGCCCCAGAAACGCCTGCCACTGCTGTTCGGCAGCAGCTTTGGCAGATCGTTCGTTCTGGATGGCGGCAACCACTTCCGGCGTATGCACGGCAATCGCTTCCGAGCTGCCGGTCACATACAGCCCGTCGGCCAACTGCTGCCAGATGGCCCAGGCAGCGGCGGGCGTAAATTCATCATATACCAGTTCGGCCAGTTCCGGCAGCGTGGTCGTTTGCCCGGCCAGCAGTTCACAGGCGGTTTGCATATCACCGGGGGGTGGCTGCAAGCGGGAAAGGGCCGGCGCGGGGCCAGGATGCAGCAACGTAACATCTTTGGGGCGAACACTCAGGCGACTGCCATCAGGCAGCTCGATAAACAGCTTTTTGCCGGTTTGCACCACCCGACCGGGCTGGTTTTTGTACACAATCAGGCTGTCAATTTGTAATTCTTCGTCAGGCATAAGCCCGTTTATATCATCTTCTGGCCGGGGGGCAATTGGGTAAAGGGAAGCTGCACCACAAACGTGGCCCCGTTGCCAGGGGCGCCATAGGCCGCCACATGCCCATAATGGCGCAGCACAATTTTACGGCAAATGGCTAAACCAAGACCGGAGCCTTCATAGGCATCACGGCCGTGCAGCCGTTGAAAGACGCCAAAAATCCGCTCGCTATCCTGTGGCTCAAAACCGATGCCATTATCGGTGATACGGATTTCCAGCAGGTCACGGCCGTTCACATCCACCCGCTTACCCTGCACGTCCACTTCCGGCGGCATTCCCGGACGATGAAACTTCAAGGCGTTACTGATCAAATTCTGAAAAAGCTGCCGCATTTGGGTAGCGTCAGCTTCAATGGTGGGTAAGGGCTGCACGGTAACACGGCCGTTGACGCGCTCAATTTGGGCTTCTAAATCAGAGAGAACGGCGTGGAGGACGGCCGTTAAATTCACCGGTTCAAACGGGCGGTCCTGTGCCTGCACCCGTGAATACAGCAGCAGCCCATCCAACAACAACTGCATGCGCATCGCCGAACGTTCCAACCGCTGCAAATAATCCAGACCCCGCTCATCCAACCGCTCGCCGTACCGCGCATGTAACCGCTCCCCAAACGTCAAAATCTTACGCAGCGGCTCTTGTAAATCGTGGGAAGCCACAGAAGCAAACTCTTGCAGATCAGCGTTGCTCCGCTCCAATTCCAGTTCATACACCCGCCGCTGCTCATCAGCCCGCTGGCGCTGGAGGGCGCTCACAATCACCGAGGTCAACAACGTCAACATCGTCACCCACACATCCGGCCACTCCATTTCCACGCCCACCGGCCCAAAAAAACCTAATGCCCCCACCAATTCACCCTGATAAAACATGGGCACAAACAGCGTGGCCCGAAAACCATGCCGAGACATCCAGGTATTGATACCCGGCAGATTCTCCACATCTTGCGGCCGAGAAATAACCAGGTTTTCCCCGGCGGCAAAGCGCATCATCGTCAAGTTTAATTGCCGCACGACCACATTTTGCAATTGCAATTTCTGGGAATCAGCGGGATCGGCGCACCACTCATGTGTATTGGTGATCCGCACCAGATTATCATAAAACATGAAGACCGCGCTGCGCACAGCCCCGGCAAACGCCGCTGCCAACCGCAGCGCCTCATCAATCACCGCATCTACCTGGTTGGGAGATAAATTGATGAATTGGGCGGCCATTTCCGCCACAAACTGCTCCATGGCCAGACGTTGGCTGAGCGCCTGTTCCATCTGATGGCGGTCCGTTACATCCCGGTTTAAGGCCAACACCCCTACCGGCTCACCGGCTTTATTCCGCAGCAACGTCACTTTGGCCCACACGTGCAGTTGCCGCCCATCGCGGCATGTCTGGATAGCCTCCCCTTCATAATAACCCTGGGTATACAGCCGTTCTGCCGCCTCTTCGTAGGAACTGCCAACTTGATATTGGGGAATAACGTCATTGACAAACTGCCCTAACACCTCTTCCGGCTCCCAACCATACATGGTCGTGGCGGCTCTATTCCAGCTTAAAATATGAAACCGCAAATCCGTGATGACGACCGCATCACGCATGTTATCCAGCAGCACTTTCTGCTGCTCTAAATTTAATATGGTGTGCATAACAGTACCCAACCTGGCCTCGCCCTTGCCGTTACACATTCTATGACACATCTGGGCGCGTGGTTAATTAACATCATATACCGCTTTGTTTCACAAGGCAAAAATTTGCCGGGAAACCGGTTGTCACACCGATTGTCTATCCGTCTACCCGGCTAGGGAAATCGCATACTCAATTCCCGGCGATTAAAATCGCGGCTACAGCGA
>JAHBVI010000093.1 GCA_019637635.1 Anaerolineae bacterium | reverse complement strand
CCAGATTGTTGGGCGTGCCGTCAAGGGTCAACACGCCGGTCAGCGCCGGCCGTTTGGCCGTACACTGATCGCCAATTTGTAATGTGCCATTCGACATCACGCCCACCAGGTCACGGATATTGGGCAGGGCGCAGGCATAATAACTACTGCCATCAAAAGTCGCCTTGCCACCCTGGACAACCGGATTGCCAACGGCCGTGCAGGTCACATTAAAACTCTGCTGCTGCGTAATCACATTCTGGCCGCTCTGGGTGGTGTAGCCCAGTTGGATGACCAGATCGGTATCCATCGCATTGTTGGGGAAAGAGGTGTCCGTCCACCATCTCGCCCATCGCGTCGGTGTTGCTCCCGCTGCCTGAACCCCCAAGAACAAAGTGAAACCTGCCAAAACTACCACTAAAAGAACAAAGTGTATGCCGCGTCGTTTTGTGTTCATACAAAATCTCTCCTTATCAGAATAAATACATGGTATCATGCAGCGAACAGGACACATTATAAGGAACAGGCTGGCAAATTTGTCCTGATTTTTACGGAATTTGTCCGCCCTGGCACACAATGAGCACACCATCTGATTCCACAGGTTTATTTTTTGAGCAGTTGCGGTTGGCGTTGAATAATTTCAACGATGCGTCCTGGTTGGGCGAAAACTCGCCGCTGGCCGCGCCTTACTTTTTGGGTGCGCTGTTGCAAGGCGTGGCCGGGGCAGACACGGCCGTTGGCCGGGGCCAGACGTTGCAAAAAGCGATCCTCGCTGCCGCCGACAGCCTATGGGATGGGCCATTGCCCAAAACGCGGCATGAATTGGAAACGGCCGTGCAAAACGCCCGCCTGGAACAGGGGAACAAAGGCAACCAGTACCACTTCTTCCTGCTGGAACTGCGCTACTTGCGCCGCTTTTTCCGCTCCCGCGCCCATCCACCTGCCGACAGCGAACAGGCGATCCGCGACTACCTGGGCGTGGGGCGCGGTCCTTACTTCAACCACCTCAAAGCCGCCCGTGAAGCGTTGGCCGAGGCGCTCATTCGCCAACTGCAACCCACCCTACGCCTGGAACAGCCGCCCCAAACTACCGCCCCTCTCATTGGCCGCGACCACCTCATTGCCCGCTGCCTGCCCCGGCTGCAAGCCGGGCAAACCATCGCCCTCACCGGCATGGGCGGCGTGGGCAAAACCGCACTGGCGGCGGCGCTGGCGCACCAGTGGCCGGGGCAGCCCGTCTTCTGGTTCACCTTGCGCCCCACATTGAATGATCAGTTGAGCAGCCTGCTCTTTTCGCTAGGTTACTTTTTGCATCAGCGCGGCGCGTCTGGCCTCTGGCTGCAACTGGTGGCCGACGGCGGCCAATTGAGCAGCCTGCCGCTGGCGTTGGAGCAGGCGCGGGGGGATTTGCAGGCCATGAATCCGCCGCCGCTGCTCTGCCTGGATGAATGTGATCACCTGGCGGCCGACCCGGAGAAAATGACGGCGGCGCAGCAGCAGTTACTTTCATTTATTGATGGGCTGCGTGGCCTGTCGCCGCTGCTGCTGATGGGCCAGCGGGTACACATCTTGGCCGACGAGCACCTGGCGCTAACCGGGCTGACGCTGACGCAAAGCCAGAAGCTCCTGCACCAAAGCGGCGTCCCCTACCGGCCAGAGGAGGCGGCGCGGCTGCACACCTACACGGACGGCAATGCCCGGATGATGTGGCTGTGCGCCGCTATCTGCCAGCAAGAACAAAGCAGCCTGACGGCCGTGTTGGATAGTTTACCGGGCACGGCCGTGTTCCAGACCCTTTTTGCCCGTCTGTGGCAGGCGCTGGCGGTGCAAGAGCGGGGCATGTTGCAGCGGTTGGCTGTTTTCCGCAGCCCGGCCCCAGAGGATGCGTTTGGGGGGGATACGGCCGTGCTGAACAGCCTGGCCGCTCGCCACCTGCTGCAACGGGACGACCAGGGCGCGGTGGCGCTGCTACCCATCATCCGTGACCTGCTGCTGGCCGACCCCGCCCATCTGCCCGCCGCCACCCGTGAACAGGCACACCTGGCCGCCGCCGCCATTCGCGCCACCCGCGGCGAATATACGGCCGCTGCCTACCATTTTGCCCAGGGCGGGGAACCGGCAACGGCCGTGCATGTGTGGTATCCCTTCCGTCAGCAGGAGATTAGACGGGGGCAGGCGGGCGCGGCGCTGGCGATTTTTGCCCAGCTTTCGCCGCGCCGCCTGCCGGAAGCGGAAGCGCAGGCGCTGGCGCTGCTGCAAGCGGAACTGCACCAATTGGCCGGGGATGCGCAGCAGGGGTTGGCCGTGTTGGACATGGTCACGTGGCGGGCAGATAGTGAGACGGCCGTACAGGCTCAACTGCTGCGCGGCAACTTCCTGAACACCCTGGGGCAGCCGGAAGCGGCGCTGGAAAAGCTGGAAGATGGGCTGAGCACGTTGGCGCGGCTGATGGCGCAACTGGTGCGTTTCCGCCAGCAGCGGGCGCTCATTCATATTCAGCAGTGGCAAATACCGGAGGCCATTCAAGAAGTGCGGCAGGCGCAGTTTACGGCCGAACATCTGCATGGACTGGTGCAGGAGCAGCAGGGCAACCTGGATGAGGCGTTTCTGGCGTACCACAAGGCGTTGGCATTGGCGCGTAGCATCAGCGATGAGGCGGACATGGCACAGACCAATCGCAGCCTGGCAAACGTACTCATGCGCCAGGCCAAACTGGACGAAGCGCGGTTGCATTTGCAGGCGGCGCTCGATTATTACGAGCGCATCGGCGACCGGCTGAGTTGGGAAAAGACGCGCAGCAGCCTGGCGGGCATTCATTTCCAGGCCGGGGAGTATGAGCAGATGATCGCCATTGGCGAGGCTTCTTTGCCCTTTTTTGAGCGGGCTAAGATTCCCTATTTTGCCAGCGTAACGACGGCGAATCTGGCGGAGTCTTATTTTGCCACCGGCAATCTGGAACGGGCAGAACTGTATGCGCACAAAACGCTGGCAATGGAAGAGCCAAACAGTTACCCGTATGCGCTCTACACATTGGGGCTGGTACGCCGGGCGCAGCACAATCTGGCCGACGCGGAAACACATTTACGGCAGGCGCAGCAGGTGGCAGCCAATAACCTGGACAGCTTTATGGAGGCGTATGCACTGCGGCTATTGGGCGAGGTGTTGGCGGAGAAGGGGGAACGGGAAACGGCCGTGCAAACCATCACTCAGGCGCTACACCAATTTGAACGGCTGAACATTCCCCCCGAAATTGAGACCACGCGACAATTACTGCACAAGCTATAATTCGGAGATCAATACCCCAATTTTTGATATAATCTATTGGCACACCTGCCTGAAAGGTGATGTGCCAAGAAAAGATTGAGCAACCAACTACCAGCCACAAAATTGAGGAGAAGCAAAGATGGCTCTTGATATTATTATTGGCGCGCAATGGGGAGACGAAGGCAAAGGGCGTATCACCGATCTGTTGGCTGCCCAGGCCAACGTTGTCGCCCGGTACAGCGGCGGCGATAATGCCGGGCACACCGTCACCGTCGCCGGGGAGATTTTCAAACTACACCTCATCCCTTCCGGCATCATTCATCCGGGCGTGATCTGCCTCATCGGCAACGGCACGGTTATCAACCCGGCGGTGCTGCTGCGCGAGATGGAGGCATTAGCGGCGCGCGGCGTAGACGTCGGCCCGCACCGGCTCAAAATCAGCCGAAACGCCCACCTGATTACCCCGGCGCATATTGCCCTGGACAAGGCAAAGGAAGCCCATCGCGGGCATGACCCTATTGGCACCACGCTGCGCGGCATTGGCCCGGCCTATACCGATAAGGCCAGCCGGGTGGGGCTGCGGGCGGAACTCTTTGACGACCCCGAAGGGTTGGCCGACCGTATGGAAACACACATCCAAGCAGCGAATGAAACGCTGACAAAGATTTACGGTGCGGAACCGTTGGACAGCACGGCCGTTGCCGCCGAATTTACCGCTTATGCCCAACGGCTGCATCCGTATCTGGTGGATGGGTCGGTATTGATTGACCAGGCATTGCGGCACGGCCGTGACGTCTTGGCCGAAGGCGCACAGGGCACATTTCTTGACCTGGATCATGGCACATACCCCTACGTCACCAGTTCATGGCCGACGGCCGGCGGGGCGCTCATTGGCCTGGGCGTGGGGCCGAACAAGGTGCGGCGGGTGATCGGTGTGGCCAAAGCGTTTACCAGCCGCGTGGGCAGTGGCCCATTTCCGTGTGAACTCAGCGGCGACGAGGCGGTACGGCTGCGCGGCACGGGGGCCAATCCCTGGGATGAATATGGCACAACCACGGGACGGCCGCGCCGCGTGGGCTGGCTGGATATGGTGCTACTGCGCCATGCCGCGCGCATCAACGGCCTGACGGAGCTGGCAATTACCAAGCTGGATATTCTCAGCGGCCTGAAAAAAGTACCGGTCTGTGTGGCCTATGAACGGCACGGGGAACAGTTGGAACATTACCCCACCGACCTGCGCGTATTGGCCGAGTGCCAACCTGTGTATGAAATTCTGGACGGCTGGCAAGAGGACGTAACCGGGGCGCGCACATTGGCCGACCTGCCCGCCAATGCCCGCCACTATGTAGACTTTATTGCGGCACAGACGGAAACGGCCGTGACCTACATCTCCGTCGGCCCCGGCCGGGATCAGGTTATCCAGATGTAATCGCGTAGGGGCGGGATGGCGCGGTAAAACTTTTGCCAAAGCGCGAAACGCCACCCCGCGCCATCTCGCCCACCAGCAAGGACAGGGCGAGACAGGCGGAGGACGGGACATTGGTAAACAGACAAGGCCCTACCCGCCTGTCTCGCCCCTACGATCTTGATTTGCAATAAATAACCGAGGAAAGAAGGAAATGACAAAACAAGCAATACTGTCTGTTTGGGACAAAAATAAGCTATTGGAACTGGCGCGGGAATTACATCTGCTGGGTTACCGGCTGATTGCCAGCGGCGGCACGGCGCGCAGCCTGCGCGAGGCCGGGCTGCCCGTGCAGGATGTGGCCGAATTGACCGGCGCGCCGGAAATGCTGGGTGGTCGGGTCAAAACGTTACATCCGGCGGTGCATGGCGGCATCCTGGCTCGTCATACCGAAAGCGACCAATCTGACCTGGCGGCGCAAGGCTACACCAATGTTGATCTGGTGGTATGCAATCTCTACCCCTTCCAACAAACGGTGGCCCAGGAAGGCGTAACACTGGCAGAGGCGATAGAGCAAATTGACATTGGCGGCGTGACCCTGCTGCGGGCAGCGGCTAAAAACCATGCGCGCGTCACCATCCTCTGCGACCCGGCCGATTATGAGAAGGTGCTGGCAGAAATTCGGACGCACGGCGATACCAGCCCGGCGACACGGCAGGCATTGGCGCTCAAGGCGTTTCAGCACACGGCCGTGTATGACGATGCCATCAGCAATTACCTGCGCGCCCAATTCGGCCACACCCACAGCCAGTTAACCCTACGCTATGGCATCAACCCCCACCAAAAACCGGCGCAGCTCTATACCATGCAGGGCAAACTGCCGCTGCAAGTGCTGAATGGTTCACCGGGAACCATCAATTTATTGGATGCGCTGCATGGTTGGCCGCTGGTCAAGGAACTTAAAGCGGCCACCGGCCTGCCCGCCGCCGCCTCATTCAAGCACGTCAGCCCGGCCGGAGCGGCCACGGCCGTGCCCCTGACGCCCGCCGAAGCCCAGGCATACTTTGTAGACGACCTGGAACTGACGCCGCTGGCAACGGCCTATGCGCGGGCGCGTGGTGCGGATCGTATGTCCTCCTTTGGCGATTGGGTGGCCCTTAGTGACCCGGTAGACCTGGTGACGGCCCGCCTGATCAACCGCGAGGTTTCCGATGGCGTCATTGCCCCGGCTTATGAACCGGAGGCGCTGGCGCTGCTGCGCAAAAAGAAGAACGGCAGCTACCCCATTGTGCAAATTGACCCCGACTATGAGCCGCCACTGCTGGAAACGCGCCAGGTGTATGGCCTCACCTTCCAACAGCGCCGCAACGACGCCCGCATTGATTACGCCTTGTTAGCGAACATCGTCTCCGCCAGCCACGATCTACCGGACAGCGCCAAACGCGACCTGATTGTGGCCACCATCGCCACCAAATATGCCCAATCCAACACCGTTTGTTACGCCGTTGCCGGGCAGGTGGTGGGCATGGGCGCGGGGCAGCAGTCGCGCATTCACTGTACGCGGCTGGCAGGTGGCAAGACGGATAACTGGTGGCTGCGCCAGCACCCACGTGTACTCGGCTTCCTGTTCAAAGAAGGCGTGCCGCGGGCGGTGAAAAACAATGCCATTGATTTGTTTGTGTTGGATGAAATTGGGGAGGTGGAACGGCCGTCGTGGGAAGCACTCTTTACCGAAATTCCCGCGCCCCTCACCCCAGCGGAACGGCGCGCCTGGCTGGACAAATTGCACGGCGTCGCCCTCAGTTCCGACGCTTTCTTCCCCTTCCGCGACAACATTGACCGCGCCCACCGCAGCGGTGTACAGTACATCATCGAACCCGGCGGCTCTGTGCGCGACGAAGACATCATCGCCGCCGCCAATGAATATGGCATGACCCTCATTTTCAGCGGATTGCGGTTGTTTACGCATTGAGTCGGGTAGTGCTAGACACAGGGCGCAAAGCCTCAGTCAGCCCAAAAGGTTTTGCCCTGTGCCTGGCACTGCTTTCGCCGTGAGCAACCCGTAAAATTTACCGCCAAATATGAAAAGTGTAATCAGATCAACTAGACAACAGCAGGCAAGCCGGATAACGTTACGCTTACCCTGTGCGTAACAGGCGATAAATCGCCCACTACCAACAGGAGATTTTTGTGAAGTTGTAATGGATGAACCAGATGAGTATGAACCTGCAAAGTGTGGTAATCGAGCATTTCGTCAAGGAGTTGAAGGGGGCTTACCAGCAGACCTATAGTTTGCTGGAGCCGCAATATGGCAATGTTCTGGAATGGACGGGGCGGCTGGCGTTGGAAAACATTGCCAACTCCGACGCGCTGTACCACAACGTGGAACACACCATCATGGTGACGATGGTGGGGCAGGCCATTCTGAAAGGCAAACATCTGACGGAAGGGGGCGTGGCGCCCCGCGACTGGCTGCATTTTATGATGGCGCTGCTCTGCCACGACATTGGATATGTGCGGGGGGTGTGCCGGTTGGATGGCAACGGCCGTTACGCCACTGGTGTCAGCACAGAAACCATCACCGTCCCCTCCGGCAGCACCGACGCCGCCCTCACCCGTTACCACGTGGACCGCAGCAAATTGTTCATCCAGGAGCGGTTTAGTGGCTCATTGGCAGGGGTGGACCCAACAGTAATCGCTGCCTACATAGAAATGACTCGCTTCCCGATTCCTGACGACGGCAAACATGAAGACAATGCCGGTTTTGCCGGGCTGGCCCGCGCCGCGGACTTTATCGGCCAGCTAGGCGACCCCGACTATCTGCGCAAAATCCCCGCTCTCTACTACGAATTTCAGGAAATCGGCGAAAACAAAAAGATTGGCTACTCCAGTCCTGGCCAAATGCGCGAAAACTTTACCCTCTTCTATTGGAATGTGGTCAGCCCGCACATTCAAGACGCGCTGCGCTACCTGCGCAAAACGCAGGAAGGCAAACAGTGGATTGCCAATATGCACTCACACGTGTTTGACGTGGAGCATCACCAGGATAATCACCCGTAGAAGTCAAGACCCTAAGGGTTTTCTGAAACCCTTAGGGTCTTAACCTGATCGGTTGACGCAAGATTGTTTTCAGTTTAGCGAGAGCCACTTTGCGGGGGTCGCCCAGATAAATCTCGTGGTGTTTGCCGTTTTCCACGTAGCCGTTGGCCGGCAGCCACTCCTGGTGCAGGCGGGCCAGCGTGGGTGTTTCATCATCATACGAACCAATGTGCATGATTTGGGCCACCAACCCTTCATCTAACGTCTCCAGACGCAGTTTTGCCAGAGCAGGCAAATCCTTTTTCGCACCGGCAACGGCCTTTGCCTGTGTTACCATTTCCGGCGTAATCCACTCTGGCGTCAGAATCATCATCGTCCAATCCCAGGCGCTTTTCTCTCGCCTGACGGTGAAATGATCCATATCCTCCGCCCACCACAACCCTTCCAGCGGCATGACGGCATAGTCCCGCCCCAACTCATTTTTACTCATAAACTTCAATTTGTAGGCCACGGCATACAACGCCTCGACGGCTTCCCGATAGGCCGGGGCGTGGTTGGGGTCGCCATGCCCATCCACCATCAAGTAGGCTAATGGCGGCACTTCCACAGTCACAAAATCCTGGCGTGGCGGGTTGTATAAATGCGACCATTCTTTTTTGAAATCCAATTTACTCATGGTTGGTTCTCCGCACGGAACCAGGCCAGCGGTTGGTCTGGCAGCGTGTTGATGATGGTTTCGACAAGGGTCATCACTTCGGTCAGTTTGGCGGCGCTCATCCAGTCGAGGGTGTCGGCGCGCAGATGGATGTGGTTCAGGCCGCCATTGGAGCAGAGGGCAATGCTGGGCACGCCGCGCGAGAAGAAGGTGTAATGGTTGCTGGCGTACCAGGGTTCGACCCAGTGCAGGCCGGGAAAATCCTGGAGGATGTTGGTGATATGGCTTTGAAAGGCGTCTGAATGGGCGAGCATGGTAATGGTGTTGGTTGCCAGGGTTTGGCCGACGCCGTCTATGTTCACGGCCGTGACCATCCGCCCAAATTCCCCTTCCCCCCGCCGCACATATTCATCGTCGCCCAACGGCAGGTACTCCTCATTGCTAAAGGCCACAAATTCCAACGTGTGCCGGGTGGCCTGCTGGCTGAGGCGCTGCGCCAGGGTGAGCAGCACGGCCGTACCCGACCCATTATCAAATGCGCCCGGTGTATCCACTTTGGTGTCGTAGTGAGCGCACAGCACCACCTTTTGCCCGGATGTACCCGGTTTGCGGGCCACGATGTTGGCGGCACGACCATCACTTCTCACAGTGTCTATGCGCAAACGAAGGGCGGCATTGGGGTTTGTGAGCAGCATTGCCCCCGTCAGGGCATCCACAGTGGCCGAAGGCAAGATAAATTCGGCGTCTTCCACAATGCGTTCCAGGTCGCCGGGGCGGGTTTGCACGGTGATGACGGCCTGTGGCCGGCCTGCTTCCAGCAGGTCAATCAGCCTCTTTTCGGCATCGGAGAGCAGGAACCAGGCTTTGGCCGACAGGCAATTTTTTGTCAGTTCACCGTAAAGAATGACGATGCGCCCGGTGATGTTCACCCGCTCCAATTCGGCCAGGGTGCAGGCGGGCACGGCCGTAGCTGTTACCTCACATGGCGGCGAAAAGGTGTTGGGCACGGCCGTGAGCCGTTCCCCATCCAGCCACAATTCCGCGCTGTTATCCACCCAGGCCGGCATGGCAAAATCCTGCACTTCTACATCCAGGCCAGCCCGCCGGAATACCTGTTCAATATAGGCCGCCGCCGCCTGATTGCCCGGCGAACCGCCATAACGCGGCCCGATTTCGCCAGCCATGTGTTGCAAATGACGCATCAGGTCGGTTTTTAATTCGTGTGTCATGGCAAATACTCCTTGATTTTGGCGGCGCGGTCAGTCAGGCCACGCCGTACACTTACCTGGTACTGTAAATCCAACGGCGGCACTTTGATGTCATACCCCTGCCAGCGAATCGTCTCGGCGCGGCGCACGGCCGTTGGCCCAAAATCCGCCACTTCCGGCCGATCGGCGGTGGCGTTGACGCCGCTCACCCATTCCAGGCGCGTATGCCAGAAGGCCCGGCTAAACGAATCCCAAATCCAGCCAGGTGACGGCTGCGGCGGTTCTACCAACACATCCAACAGCAAATCATTGAGGCGGACGGCGCTGTCCACTGCCACTACCAGGTCAAGATCGTGAGGGGTCACATCCAGCCCGCGCACCGCCAACGCCCCACTGCCCACCAACATCCAGACCAGGTCTTGCCCGGCAATGCGTTCCAGAAACGCCCGCAGACCTTGTGCCCAGGGAACGGGCTGCTGCCCAGCGGCCTGGTACACCATGTCGGCGGCGTGGCGGGCGAAGTTGGCATAAATGTGCGCCAGGTGAGGCGTATCGGCCGGAAATTGTTTGGCAAATGTGGCTGCCTCCGCCGCCACCGGACTGTAATACAATCCGCGAACCGCATCCTGAAGGGACGGCGGTACGTCTTTCAAGAGAAAGCAGGCGGTGTCATTTTCGATTTGTAGATCCGTTTTCATCATTTTCCCTCTGGAGACCTGACAGGTTTTTGGCCTGCAAAGTTTCAACTTGAACTAAAAAAACCTGTCAGGTTTGAACGGTTACTCTTGCCAGTATGACCTTTTCAAAAAGCACACCATCCGGCCCGGCTGTGCCGATTATGGTATAGCCCATTTTTTGGTAGAAGGCATGGTTGCGTTTGTTCCAGGTGAGGAGTAATCAGCGCAGCGAGCGCGGCGAGATAGGCGGTTTCGAGCAGGCGCATTACTGGCCGTACCACTCCTTGCCGCTGTACCTCTGGCTGAATGAAGATACGCCCCAACACCACCACCCCGTTGGCCTGGGGAAAAATAATCGCGCCACCGATGATACGGCCGTTCGCCGCCACCACCTTGTAATAATCCCCGGCCTGCATAATCTTCGCCTGCCACTTATCGGAACGATAACCGGGTGGGCCACCTTTTTGTGGCGCGCCATAGTTCACGTCATCGTCAAACGCTTTCCAGGAAAGCAATGCCAACGCCTTGGCATCCTCAGAGCGCGCCCGTTCCAGGGTGATGGGGCCAAGTCCGGTTTCGGCCATCAGTGGTTGTGTGGGGGGCAAGGAGGTGGTCACGGCCGTAGCTGCCTGGTAAATCGGCTCACGCTGCAATAGATCATTTTCTTGCTGCTGTAGCCTCAACCCGAAACTTCCAAATTTACGTCTGGGTCTTGCAGCAGATGCGCCATCTCGTCCAGCAGTTGCCCCTGCGCCTGGGTCAAATCACTCTTTTTCACCCGAAACAGGGGCGGGCCATCCCCATACGCGGGCTCCAGGTTCAGACATGCTTCAAAATCATGGATCAGGTTTTGCCGGATGGGTTCCCAACCCCACCGGCGGCCCACCATGGGAGCGAGGATAGGTAAGCCCTGCCGCGCCGACAGCCATACGTCCCCCGCCATCTTAAAATCAGGTCGGGGGATGTCTACCATCTTTGTGTCCGGGTCAATCAGCAGCCACCGGCCTTCTGCGTCTGACCACACTTCACAAATCCAATGATCCACGTACTTCCCCTTGCGGTCAGACACGTATTCGGCAAAACCAACCCATAACCGCGTCGGGAACGCCGCGATGTTTCAAAAGATGGCGGCCAACAAAAAGGGCATGGTATCGGCAGGAAACGATGGGCGCTGGCGCGACGGCCGTGACATGACCAGCCCGGCCTCATTGCGTTTATGCAGCGCCGCCAACATCTGGGACACGGCCGAAGTGAACCGGGCATCTTCATTCTGCCCACCAGGCGGCAACGCGCCTCGAAATTCCCTTACGCTGGCTGGGATGGATCAACTGGCGCTTCACCAACTCACACAACGTCGGCAAAGAGTCGGGCAAATCATTCAGCATCCACCCATATGGACCGGGGTCGCTGTTTGGTCCCAACTGACGATAGAAATCCAGTATGTTCATTATCAGCCTCCCGATATATGCCGGATTGTACTGCAAATTTATGACACGGTGTGTCAAGTTTGGTCACTAATTCGCCAATTTGCCACTTGAGAAAACATGGCCATCACGTTATGCTTTACGAGCTGGTTCGGGGGCGGAAACAATCATGGGAGATATTTGAATATGAAACCTGGTATGAAAATCTTATTGCTGTTTGTAGCCTGGATATTGGTGATAGGCTGGGCAATGAACGACGGCCGTACCACTGCCACTACTGCTGTCAGTCGTGGGCCTTCTGGTCGCCAATTAGTGGGCAATACCTCAACTTCGGCAACCACAGAAGGGCCACTGGTCATCGAATCCGCGCCGCCGCAACTGAGCCGCCCGGTACGGGAACTGCCCATCGCCCAACCAGAACCCAAATTGGAAAGAGAACTCAACCCACGACAGAATCCATTTGTTAACTTTCCGCTGGATTTTCCCAACGTGAGCGGGCCAATGGATCCCTTGCTGCAAATTGGGGCGACTAATAACGGCCGTACCCCCACCCCCACCCTCACCTTTGAAGGCATGGAGCAACTTCTGTGGTTGCTCCCCGCCGGACACCATCGGCGATGTTGGCCCTAACCATTGTGCAAATGGTTAACGCCACCATGTTTAACATCGACAAAAACGGCAACCTGCTCACCGGCCCACCGATCTGAACGACGCAATGGAGCAGCGGTAACTATTCTGTTAGTGATGGGGCGATCTATTCTGGTTTATGATTCGCTGGCAGACCGGTGGGTATTGGCACAATTTAGCACTGGCAACGGCATCTGTGTAGCTGTTTCACAAACAGCCGATCCCACCGGCAGCTATTGGGGTTACGAATTCAGTACCCCCAATTTCCCTGACTACCCTAAAATTTCCGTCTGGCCGGATGCCTACTATATGAGTACCAATGAAAACAGCTATACCGCTTACGCCTTAGAACGGGCGGACATGCTCACCGGTTTGCCTGCTACTTCGGTGCGGTTTGCCGGGCAAGACAATTTCTTGATGGCAGCCGATGTTGATGGCGCTACCCCACCACCGGCTAACACGCCCGGTCTGTTTTACACTTTCAAAGACAATTCATTTCATGGTGGCGCCGACAGATTGGAGATTTTTGAACTGGATGTAGATTGGGTAACGCCCGCCAACTCGACATTTACCCTGGCCCAAACGCTCAATGTGACCAGCTTCACCTATACCGTCTGTGGCTTCTTTAACCTGAATTGCATTCCACAGTTAGGCACCGCCCAACGGGTTGACGCTGTTTCGGAATGGCCGATGTGGCGGCTGGCGTACCGCAATTTTGGCAGCCATGAAACGCTGCTGGCAAATTTTGCCGTTGACGTGGGGTCCGACCGCTCTGGTATTCGCTGGTATGAACTGCGGCGCAGCGGCGGCCCCTGGTCCATTTATCAGGAAGGCACCCACGCCCCGGCCGATACCACACACCGCTTTATGGGCAGTATAGCCATGGATGGGCAGGGGAACATTGCCCTGGCTTACAGCGCCTCTAGCAGCACCATGAATCCGGCCATATGGTACGCGACCCGGCTGGCTACTGATCCGTTGGGCACGTTGCAGGCGGAACAAACCTTGTTTGCAGGGTCTGGCTCACAAACGGGCAGCAATCGCTGGGGCGATTACAGCGCCATCAGCATTGATCCGACGGATGACTGTACATTCTGGGTAACAAACGAGTATTACCCCAGCAACAGCAGCAACAATTGGAATACGCGCATTGGTAAGTTCACCATTCCTGAATGTTTAGCCAGCCCAACGGAAACAGACCTGTCTGTGGTCAAGTCGGCCAGCGCGGGCGCGGTGTTTGTGGGCGACACCATCACGTATACGGTGAATGTGAGCAATAATGGGCCAATTTCGGCGACCAATGTGGTGGTGGCGGACGTGCTGCCGGGCGAGGTGAGTTATGTGTCCAATGATGCCGGCTGCAATGAGAGCGGGGGAACAGTGACCTGTGATCTGGGCACGCTGCTGGATGGGAATGGGGCGACGATTCAGATTGTGGCTACGGCCGTAACCCCCGGCAATACCACCAACACGGCGACCGTGACCAGTGATACGCCGGACTCTAATCCGGCGAATAACAGTGATGATGCCCTGGTGGTGGTGAATGAACTACCCACAGCCGACCTGGAAATCAGCAAAACGGCAGTGACCAACACGGTACAAACCGGCGACCTGATCACCTACACGCTGGTGATCACCAATCATGGGCCGGACACGGCCGTAGATGTGACCATCACTGATGTACTCCCCACACGGGTCAGTTATGTGTCCAATGATGCAGGCTGTGTGGCCGCGAGCGGGACTGTGACCTGCGTTTTTGGCCTGATTGCCGTCGGCAGCAGTGAAACGGTGCAACTGGTGGTGATGGCGGTGCAACCAGGTGAAGTAAGTAATACGGCCACGGTGTCTTCCGTTTTGAGTGACCCAGACGAGAGCAATAATAGTGGTACGGCCGTTGTCACCATCACCGGCGAAACCATTTACACCGAATTCATCTACCTGCCCATCGTCGTCAAACCATAAGGTAGAGATTGGTTCACGCCGTTAAATAACTCTTGTTAACTTTCAAAGTTGACCTGTCATTCCGAGTGCAGTCTTCGGAGCGAGGAATCCTTCCTCTCAAACAACACGCAAGATTCCTTCCTTCGGAAGCCTCAGGACAAGCTGTCGAAGCCTCCTCGGAATGACATCTTTTTTTGTATCATCTCAATAAATGGGGGTGAGAAGAGTGCGCATCCTCAGATGTGCATCTGAGGATGCGCACTCCTCCACGAGATATTGAGAAGCCACCTTTTTTGTACAGTAAGAACCATGATTTCTCACATATCCCCCATAGATTTTCTGGCCTGCTGCCCCAGAAACAGGTGCAGTTGGGCGGCGTGTTCCTGCACGTGCCGCAGCGTGTAAATAAACAACTCGCCATAGGGAATTTCGCCCCAGGGGAACTGGCACAGCCGGTAAGCCTGTTCGGTGGTCAGCGTGCTGATCGTCTCCTGATACTTTTGGCGGCACTGTTCCAGGTAGTCTAGCAGTTCGTCGCGGGTATAGGTGCGCGGCAAGGTTTCGTTGGCCTCCATCTCCACCAGGTCAAAGGGCGCGGGCGGCATGAATCCCTCTTCCGCCCCGGTTAAATACAGGTCTAGCCAGAACAGGGTGTGGTAGCCCAGATACCAGAATTTCGAGAACCTTTATTTCCATTGGTCTGCTTCGTCTGCCCACAATGGTGTTTCCCTGGTCACATCCAGGCAGTTGCGCAGGAGCGTCGCACGAATCAATGAAGGCACGCTATATTGCCGCCATAACATTTCACCATCAATAATCAACATCGTCTAATCCTCCGCGTTCTCAGACATGACAGGTTTCCAAAACCTGTCATGTCTCATATCACTTCAAGGTGTATCGTCACTGTGTCGCCTTCTTCCAGTTTTTCGGCTTTGCGTACCGTTGTTTTGATGGGCACGATATAACCGCCGTTTTTGGGAAACAGGGAAGTTTTAAACTCGGTTTGGCCGATCCGCACCTTCACCGGAATCATGCCCCAGCCATACGTGACAAAACCCGATACCACTTTCAGATCGCCGCACTGCTCGGCCGGCACGGTTACAAAATGATGCGGCGCGGGGCCTTTCCAAAACCAAATTTTGCCCTCAAATTCGATATTCATAAGCACACCATATCAAACACTTGGTGTAAGTGAGCAACCTGCGCGGGTTTTTGTGCATATCCGCTCGACTTCCGGTTGAGCATCAGTGCAGTCCTTCCGCTGATTTTTCCGTTTGGATAGCTACGAGTTTTGGATATACTTGCCATACAGGAATGCATGTGACAGAGCGAAGGGGTCGATGAACGCGAGCCTAACTCTATCGGTTGCGGCTCCAGTATACGGAATGACCAGCGCACCACCATCGATGACCGACGTGCGGGGGAGTTGCTCGAAGCCCAGCCTCAAGTTTTGGGCGTGAATGATTCGGTTCAAGTGCGTCCCATAAGATTTTCTGACTACCTCTCTCCGTCGGAACGGGACTTATTCCCAACGAGGTTGCGCAAAGGAAATTTCTCGCTGGGGGCAGTGCTTCGAGGGCACGGCGCGCATTAAGTGCGAAAAGGAGCTAACCTAGCTTCAATTATCGAAGTAGTTGCGACTTCGACGAATAGCCTCTGTTGCTTTGGAAATTGTGTACTGGCAAGCGCCCAAGCTGAACAACTTCATCGGCGGCTCGGTTAAGTGAGTGTCAATCGCTTCCATCTTTATGCCCACCGCTGGAGCCGCCGCACGCTAAAGCGCGGTAGAGTCGGCTTGAACGATATGTGAATTTTAATTGGATGAATCATCATGCCAATTTAATTGACTTGGTAATTCTCCATTTTCGATAAAGGAGAACAGCGCCTGTTTCAGTCGAGAAATAGAGTAAGCCACTTTCTTGGATAATAGTCAATCTGACCGTTTGACAGGACATCAATATCGTCGTTTGACAATTCATCAAGTTTCTAGTTGAAAATCCGGCATCACCGTCTCATCGCAAATACATTAGCCATCAATATCGCCGTTAATAAGTGCGCAAATTGATTGTCCGCTATGGCTATATATCAGATTTCCTTAAATTGGTCTTCTGAATTCAGTGCCTTTGTCGGCTCGTCTTTGGTCATAACTGAAATTCACATAACTATGAATTCTGCTGATCCATTGCAACGAATCGTCGTCATCCATTGATATACCCTTAATCGTAGCCAGTTTACCATAACCTGCCTGTTGCCAACCATGAAGGGTTAAACTCTGGCCAGTCGCCTCTGACATACCAGACAACCAGGCTGGCATGGGAGGGGTTTTGTCGAATCATCAACATCACTGTTAGTTTCGTAATCCAGCAGAACAATTCATATGGCTTATCTGCCTTAGCAAGCTACACCTCTTCTTGTAAACAATTATCAACACCCATTTGTAGGTCGGCAAGTAAATTTGATACCGTGCCTCTCTATAAGGCAGCAAGCTCTCTCCCAACACACCTCGACGATGGCCCAGAACCTTTCCGTATCGTCGCTCGGTTCGTTAATCCCTTTCATCGTTTTGATAGCAAAAGAAGTGGTATCAATATCTGTTGATTCAAAAACCTTGAGTCCTTGCCCGGTCTGCTTTCTACGAATTCGGCCACAACCCCTGGCGAAAACGGAACGGGAATACGGCCGTGGATAAAGGAGGCTAAATTTTGCAGGGCATTGCGCCATTGGAAGTCACGTCAGAATGAGGGCTTTTGGGTACATTTTCTCAATAGTATCGAGTTTCTTGCGCTTGTTTGTAAGCAGATGTTCATAGGTTTTATGTGCTTCAAAGGGTGTTTTCGTGTCACGCCGGTTCAAGCTGTTGGCGCATCTGCATGATCTGGTCCGCAGGCGGGCTGCCTTCTCAAACTCTAATGCCTGGGCGGCGGCGCGCGCATGGCGCTTTCCAGTTCGTCCAATTCGGCCAGGATGTCACCCGTAGCATAGAAGGGGGCGGGCTCGGCGATGATGGCGGGCGAACGGCCGTTCACTTCTCCTTGTGTGGCAGCATCTCCATGGGCTTTGATGATCGTCTGGGGGGTAATGTCGTACATTTCATTGTAGGACTGCTGCACGGCGCGGCGGCGATTCGTCTCGTCTGTCGCCCGCTGCATCAGATCCGTCACCCGGTCGGCATACATAATCACCTGCCCCTGAATGTGCCGCGCCGCCCGGTAATCGTCTGAATCAGCGCCGTTTCGAGCGCAAAAACGCCGCTCGCGTCACATCAGAATCGCCACCAGCGTACTTCCGGCAAATCCAGCCCCTCGCGCAGTAGATTGATGCCCACCACCGCATCGCACGCGGCGCGTAAATCTGCAAAATCTCCACCCGCTCAAGGTATCCACCTCGCTGTGAATAATGCACCTGCAAGCCCATCTCCTGCAAATAGTCGGCCAGGTCTTCGGCCATCCGTTTGGTGAGCGTGGTAATCAGGGCGCACTGGCCGCGATCAATGCGCTGTTTCACCTCATACAGCAAATCGTCCACCTGCCCCTTCACCGGGCGAATAACCACCTGCGGGTCGAGAGCAGGCGATTGGGACGGATGATTTGCGCACGGTGCGCTCACTGCGCGCCTGTTCATATGGCCCCGGCGTGGCCGAGGTGTAGATCACCTGGTAAGCGCCGGTCTTCCCATTCGGCAAAGGTGAGCGGCCGATTGTCCAGCGCGCTGGGCAGGCGGAAGCCGTAATCCACCAGCGTTTGTTTGCGCTGGTCGCCGTTGTACATGGCCAGTTGGGGTGGTCATGTGGCTTTCGTCAACGACCATCAGGTAGTCGTCGGGAAGTAGTCGAGCAGCGTCCCAGGGGGCGAGCCGGGTTCACGCTGGTAAAAGTGCATACTGTAATTCTCACTGCCGGAACAATAGCGGTTCCCTAGCATCTCTACATCATACCGAGGTGCGCTGCTCCAATCGCTGTGCTTCCAGTAACTTATTCTCGCCCATCAATTCGTCGGCCGCTCTTCCAATTCCGCTTCAATACTGGCACCGCCAGTTCCATCTCGTCCTCGTCGGTCACAAAATGTTTGTGGGTGGATGAGAGCAGTTCGTTCATTTCCGCCAGCAGTTCCCCGTCGGGTCGAATTCATTGATGCGCTCCACCTCGTCGCCCCAAAAACTGGATGCGGTAGGCGGCTTCGGTATAAGACAGCCGTATCTCCAACACATCGCCACGCACCCGAAACGTGCCAATCTTAAAGTCCATATCATTCCGCTCATACCGATACCGATCAGGTGGCGCAATGTCTTGTTGCGCTGCTTCCTGCCCCAGGCCCAGAAGCTCCACCGCGCCTGGTTATGCTTCACCGGGTCGCCCAATGAATAGATGGCGCTGACGCTGGCGACCACGATCACATCCCGCCGCGTAGACAATGCCTGCGTGGCCGCCAGTCGCATCATCTCAATTTCGGCGTTAATCTCCGTCGTCTTTTCAATGTAGGTGTCGGTGCGGGGAATGTAGGCTTCCGGCTGGTAATAGTCATAA
Organism: Anaerolineae bacterium; assembly: GCA_019637635.1. Taxonomy (GTDB): domain Bacteria; phylum Chloroflexota; class Anaerolineae; order Promineifilales; family Promineifilaceae; genus CAADGU01. The sequence continues at coordinate 9,553 of JAHBVI010000093.1, read as the reverse complement.
TAGCTGACAAAATAGCTGACTGCGTTGTGGGGGAAGAACTGTTTGAACTCGCTGTAAGCTGCGCCGCCAGCATTGTTGTGGGCAAAGATGGTGGGCCGCTGCGCCTGCTGGATGACGTTGGCAACGTATGGTGAACGTCTTGCCGGTGCCGGTAGCGCCCAACAGCACTGGCGCAGCGGCAGACAATCCCGTCTACCAGCCCGGCAATGGCCGGCGGCTGATCGCCGGTGGGTTGTGGGGAAAGAAGTTGAAATTGGTCACGGCAATCTCCTGAGGAATTAGGAATTATGAATTAGGAATTATGAGAGGTCATTCCTTGGGTTAATGGGCAAACATGACATCTTTTGTCAGTTTTAGGGCGTTTGTATGGGGAATGTAGGAAAGAGAGGGCTACGGCAGTTGAGCCAGGTATTGGGCCACACCCACCCGGCACGGCGAAGCGCCCACTCCCATTGTCGTGCTGGTCAAAGAATGCAACCGCTTTCGCCGGATTGAACGACTGCTGCGGCTGCGTTCGGTGGATGGTGGTTGGCGCACTGACAAAAGTTTTGCTGATTACTTTAGTGGAATCCTTCGAGCAAACAATACTCCATGAGTGCGTTTTGGGCATGTAACAGATATTCTTTTTTGCCTCATAGTTACAATACCGAGGATGGTTGGCCGATTCTGCAGACGCTTCTTCACCGCGTAATGAGGGGGGACAGGGCATGAAAACCCGTGTGAGATTGATTTGATTCACGATGGCTTGGGTGATCTGATAGGGAGAGAATAACTGCCGAATGCTCGGATCTCACTTTTGGGCCAAGAGTCGGTATAACGTCGGTTGTACTTGAAATACAACCATCAAACGCGTCCGGGGCCGGACCTTCCCAGAATCGCGGTCGAATTCATGGATTTGACAGCTTCCGTATTCCTTGGGTAGTTTAGGGCTATTTGAACCACCTCCATGAGCGGGGCTTTAGCTGCTTCAAACCAGGCTCATGCAAGGGATTGGTACATTCCCCACAAAAACGACTTTGAGACCATCCAGCACGTTTTTCTTTCGCGGCGAATATATTGAAGGTCCCCATGATTTCTAGGGATGATTGAAATTCGTTTCTGGCATTAATCACAGGAATGCTCGCATCGTTACTTACTTGTCGTAAGTGATCATGGGAGGCAGCAACGAATAATGAGCATGGAAAACCAATTGTTTCGGGTAATGGGCGATATCTTCCATCGGTTCATGGACGTGAGTTCTCCAAGGGGATAAATGAGACATCGGCTCCCATAGACCTGGCGCCGATTCAAAAAGCCACCCGATTTCGAAACCCTTGTCCCCAGAACCACAAAGCCAGTTTTTATCCTTTAGAGATTGTGGCATTTGGTTGACTTTCCATTTTCTCGCAGGAAGTCGGCTCGGTCGAGAATTTTTATGGTTTATAGATTTATCGGAAGTCGTTCAGGTGCAGAAAGTTTTCATATGCTTTGTTCTGCTTTCCGCCACGCCTGCTCCGCGCCCTAACGCTGCCATCAGACACACTGACGTGGTCTAGTGAGGCAGACCTGACAGGTTTTGAAACCTGTGGGTCTATCGTCTTAGCTAACCGCTTACTGCTTTCTTCACCAGCGCCTTGATCTTGGCCTCTTCAACGGCCAATTAACACCAATCAGGGCAAAGCTGGCGGCCACATATTGCCATCATCAGGTTGGCATGGTTGAAGCCAAGGTGGCATAGCGCATAAACTTACTGGCGGCTTGAAGAAGCATATGACTTTGCCATCCGCGTTTTGCATAGGCCGGCATCCCATACCAGGTTGGGCATGAGGTCTGGCGCACTCTCTGTGATGATCTCGTGCAGCCGCGTGCCCATAACGCGGTCAGGTTCCGCCATCTGGGCAATCGCCGCCGCTACCGCTTTTCCCCTTCCTCACGGTTCTTGCTCGCCCGCGCCTCGGCTTTCAACTCTGGGCGCGAGCCTTCATCGCCGCTTTTCTTCGGCGGTAAGCCTTCACCGAACTTTGGTGGCTTTTTGACTCTGTCTTGGTACTCATGGTAATCAATCTCCTTTTGAGCTCAGGTTGTTTGGTATCTTGCATCTAAACAGATTTAGTTATATAATAAAATACTTGATAATCAAGATAAAGTCGGGGGTATTTCATATGACAACATCCTGAAAGAAGAGTTGACAAGACTTGGCGGCCGTAGCCGAAATATGGCACACATTTGACGCTGTTCGAAACGCGATGAGTGAGAATGGGCGGGCCTGAACGTCACCGACATGGAATGTCTGCGGTTTCTCTTTCTCAAAGGCATCGCCACGCCCACTGAACTGGCCCGGCATACGGGTCTCACTTCAGGGAGCGGCAATGCCGCTGGATCGGCTGGAAAGGCGGACTTAGTGAGCGACGCCCCAATCCCGCCCCGATCGCCGGGTTTTTGATCACGCCCGCACCATCGGCCGCCGAAGAAGTGAGGTCATGGTTTGAATCGGCCCGAAACGCGCAAGAGGAATTGATTTCCAGTTACACGGAAAGTGAACTGGAAATTATTGCAGTGTCTTTGAACGCTTTACCAGACTATGGGACCAGGAACGGGAGAAGTTACGTGGTGATCAGTGGGAAGAGGGAGGGGGGGAAGGGCACGACAGGTATTGCCAGACTGCACGCCATCATTTCTGACATGGCTAACGCCCAAGGGTAACCAGCGGCGGCCACTGAACTTGCCGCCCGATTAGCGCAACGCGCTCCCCAGCCGTCTGGTTGACTCGCTTGTTAGCATTTAATTTCATTTTTGATAACTTACCTTTCTTCCGATTTATTTGTTCCGTCAATTTTTATTCTTTTGCTTCTGTTGTCATAAATTTCATTTAATACGTGGTGAAGTATTTCGTAAGCATCAAAAATATCATCAACTTTAAACCGGTAGAATGGCTTGCATCATTCCCAAGCCACTTAATAGCGAGAAGGTTTTCTCCTAGCTCTTTATGTTTTGATTCAAATTCTTTAATTCTCATGTGAAGGGTTAATTTCTCACGCCCTTTTTTGGTCGATTTTGTTTTAATAATTTTTGCTGATTAAGGATCAATTCAACATGTGCGGACTCTATTTCCAGCGGCATTTTGCATCTGGCAAACACTAAATGAATGGGTATTTCTTTTTTAATGTTTTCAGGGTGTTTTCTGGGATAAGAGAATATTTGTGGTGCTGGGCTAAAATATTCAGGATAAAAATATCAAGATATTCCTGTTCATAATGTCCATAATTGCTATAAAAAACTTCTTTCACTTCACCTCTACCAGTCACTGTTACACAGTCTTGGCAGTGTTTGTTATTACATTTTAGTAACGCTACAAATCTATATTGAATCCACTCTGGATCTACATGCTTCATTGGTCACGTGCCAATCATTGGGTCTCCAGTTTCTTCAGCATTAAAGAGTGTTATTCTGAATTTCAAGCAGACCAACGTACACTTAGAGCATGTCCATGCAGGTAATTTATTCTTGATAAAATGTTTGGTCCAGAGTTGTCTATTTATCGCCATTTGCAGGCTTCCTTGAGCTAACACTTATTATATTGCATGAATGCGGGATAAACCCCGAAATTCGTCTTACCCCGCGTGTTTTGCGGGGTAAACCCTAAGAATCAGGTACATACCCGGCAAAACCTGCGGGATAACATGAAAATGGGGTTTTTATCGGCAAAAGTGCATGATAAACTTCTTTTTACTGGTGACAGTTTGCTCTGACGGTTCATAGTATAGAAGGCATGCCGCGACTTCACAAGAGGAAAATATCCCTATGCACGGCCGTACCTCCCCACTCCCCTCTCCCTCAATCTTGTGACTTAGGTAAGGATGCAAATAAGGCAGTTCGCTTTATAATCATAGAAGCATCCGATCAGACCAATGCGCACACAAAATCACCACGAAAAATTGAACCATCATTCTCTTGACCCAACACACTCTCCGCGCCTCATTTGCAGGAATTGTCTATGACTGATTCGTTTACGAATTTTGAAGAAACGCATGAATGGTCACTGGCCGAATTAGCAACGGCCGTTGTCCAACTCCAGGAACAATACCGCCAACGCGAAGCCGAACTGGCCGCCACCAACCGCATTGGCCTGCTGCTGGCCGAAGCCCCTGACCTGCGCCACATTTTTGAAGGCGCCCGCCGCGAAATCATGTCCATCGTGCCCGCCACCGGCATGTCCATCTTCCTGCTCACCGAAGACGGCGCCATGCTCACCTGGATTTACGGCTATGAATTGGGCCAGGAAGTGGACCTGTCGGACATTCCGCCGCAGCCGCTCAACGTGGGGTACAGCGGCCGGGTCATCCAGACACGCCAGATGTTATACATCTCCAACCAGAACGACCCCCTCCGCGACGAGATCGCCACCGTGATTGTCGGCGAACACCTCTCTGCCTGGTTGGGACTGCCCCTCATCGCCGCCAACAAAATCATCGGCGTATTGGCCGTGGAAAACGACAGTTCCTTTAACGAACGCCACATCGGATTTTTGCAAACCATCGCCCTGACCATCGCCGTGGCCATTGAAAACGCCCGCCTCTTTGAAGAAACCAACCGCCTGTTAGCCGAAAGCCGGCAGCGTATGGCCGAACTCACCGTCATCAACAAAGTGGTTTCCACCGCCGCCGGCAGCCTGGACTTACACGAAGTGATGCAAGTGGTGGTCACAGAATTGGCCAAAGCGTTAAACGTCAGCCAGGTGCGCATCGCCCTGCTCAACGAAAGCCGCGACCGCCTGGTCATCGTTGCCGAACACTATGATCCTGAGATCGCCCGCAGCGCCGTAGGCGTGGAGATACCCATACACGACAACCCTCTGACACAAAAGGTGATGTCTTCCCGCCGCTCCATCGTGATCAAAGACGCCCAACACGCCCCGGAAACGGCGCTTATTCACAACCTCATGCGCCTGCAAAAGGTGGAAACTTTGGCCGTTTTGCCTATTTTTGCCGGGCAAGAGGTCATTGGCACGTTGGGCATTGATATTTTGGAAAAAGGGCGCACCCTCAGCCTGGGGCAACTGCGCCTGGCGGAAACCATCGTCTTCCAGGTGGCGGCCACCGCCCAAAACGCCCGCCTCTTTGCCCAAACCCAAACCCTGTTGGAAGAAACCCGCCGCCAGGCCGCCGAACTCACCACCGTCAACAACGTCAGCCAGGTACTCTCTACCCAACTAGAATTAGACGCGCTCATTCATCTGGTGGGCGAACAGGTGCGGGCCACCTTTAACGCCGACCTGGCCTATGTGGCCCTACATGATCAGCGTACCAACATGGTGCATTTTGTCTATCAATATGGCGAGGAGATGGAGTCACGGCCGTTTGGCAAAGGACTCACCGAGCGCATCATCACCACCGGCCAACCGCTGCTCATCAACGAAGACCTGGCCGGGCAGCACCAAAAGCTCAAAACCGAGCGCATCGGCAAACATTCCCGCTCCTACCTGGGGGTGCCCATCACCGTCAACAACCAGGCCATCGGCGTCGTCAGTGTGCAGAGCATCACCAAAGAAGGCCGTTTCACCGAAGATGACTTGCGCCTGCTCACCACCATCGCCGCCAACGTCGGCCAGGCCATTCACAACGCCCAACTGTATGAAGAAACCCGCCGCCACGCCGATGAAATGGCCGCCCTGGCCGAAATCGGCAATGAAATCGCCACCACTCAAGACCTGAAACCGGTGTTAGAAGAAATTGTGCGCCGCATACAAGAGTTAATGCGCGTGCATGATATTGCCCTGATGCTGTATGACAAAGAAAACGCCGTTTTCCGCACCTACGTCGCCCGGGGCGATTACGTAGACGCCCTGAAAGCGAATCCCATCCGCATGGGCGAGGGCATTACCGGCAGCATCGCCCAAAGCGGTGTGGCCGAAATTGTCAATTACCCCATCAGTGACCCCCGCGCCATGCATATTGACGGTACGCCCGACCCCGAAGAAGATGACGAAGGCATTATGGCCGCGCCCCTGGTCATTCACGGCGAGGTAATTGGCGTCATCATGCTGTGGCGCAAACATAGCGAAGGGCTGTTCATGCAGGCCGAACTGCACTTTCTCAGCAGCGTGGCCCGGCAGGTAGCCAACGCCATCGAAAGCGGCCGCCTCTACCTGGAAACGCAGCGCCACGCCAACGAAATGGCCGCCCTGGCCGAAGTCAGCCAGGATATTTCGGCCACGCTGGATTTGCAAACGGTGATGGAGCGCATTGCCAGCCACGCTCACAGCCTGCTGCACGGCCACACCAGCGCCGTCTATTTGCTGCGGGACGACGGCCGTACTCTGCAACCCATCACCGCTGTCGGCGAAATCGCCACGGCCGTCCTCACCTTCCCCACCCAAATTGGCGTCGGCTTCGTTGGCCACGTGGTACAAACCGGGGTCGCCGAAATCGTCCAGGACACTGTGCGCGATGTGCGGCGTGTGCATTTGAAGGGGACCAAGGAAACGGCCGTTGGCGAAAAATTGCTCGCCGCCCCCCTCCTGTTCCAGCACAAAGCCGTCGGCGCCATGGTCGTCTGGCGCAGCCCGGACGATCCCCAGTTCACCGTTGCCGAACTGGAATTCCTGGTCAACCTTGCACAGCAGGCCGCCATCGCCATTGAAAACGCCCGCCTCTTTAGCGAAGCGCAGCAGGCGCGCGCCGCCGCCGAAGCCGCCAACAAAGCCAAAAGCGCCTTCCTGGCCAACATGAGCCACGAACTGCGCACCCCGCTGAATGCCATCATCGGCTTCACCCGGCTGGTGCAGCGGCGCGGCGCGCAGTATTTACCGGAAAAACAGGTAGACAACCTGGACAAGGTGCTGATCAGCGCCGAGCATTTGCTGGGGCTGATCAATACCATCCTGGACATCGCCAAAATTGAAGCCGGGCGTATGGACGTGCAGCCCAGCGCCTTTGACCTGGAGCCATTGGTGGACGTTTGCCTGCAAACCACCCGCCCTCTGGTCAAAAGCGATCAGGTTTTGCTGCAAAAAGAAATCATCCCCGGTATCCCTCGCCTCTTTACCGACCAGGAAAAAGTGAAACAAATTTTGCTCAACCTGCTCAGTAACGCCGCCAAATTCACCCACGACGGCCATATTACCGTGCGCGCCTTTAGCCAGGAAAATGCGGTCATCATCTCTATTGCCGACAGCGGCATTGGCATTGCCCCGGACGCCATTGGGCGCGTCTTTGAAGAGTTCCAGCAGGCGGACAGCAGCACCACCCGCCAATACGGGGGCACCGGCCTGGGGCTGCCCATCAGCCTGCATCTGGCGCGGCTCTTAGGCGGTGATCTGGTTGTAGAAAGCGAAGAAGGAGCCGGCTCCATCTTTACCCTGCGCCTGCCGCTGCACTACGCCAGCCGCGCCGATACAACGGGCAAAGAATGGTCGGCCACGGCCGTACCCGCCCCGTCCACCAAACCGGTCGTTCTGGCCATTGATGACAACCCGGACGTCATCTACCTGCTGCAAGAAAATCTGGCCGAAGCCGGCTACCAGGTGATTGGTGCGCTCAGCGGCGAGGATGGGCTGCGTAAAGCGCGGACGCTACGGCCGTATGCCATCATCCTGGACATCATCATGCCTTATAAAGACGGCTGGCAGGTACTCCACGAACTGAAAACCGACCCCACCACCCGCCACATCCCGGTGGTCATGCTGACCATTGTGGACAAGAAAGATTTGGGCTACCGCCTGGGCGCGGCCGACTACCTGGTGAAACCGTTTGACAGCGAGGCGGTGCTGGAAGTGCTGAACCGGCTGCCCGTGTCCAACGGCCGTACCGACGCCGCCCGCCTGCTGGTGGTAGACGACGACCCCCAGGTGGCCGACATGGTGACGCAGATGTTGGAGGAACGGCCGTACCACATAGACACCGCCGCCGACGGCCGTATCGCCCTACGCCTGATTGAGCAAAACCCACCCGACATCATCCTGCTAGACCTGATGATGCCCAACCTGGACGGCTTTGGCGTCATTGAACAGTTGCGCCAACATCCAGAACACCACAAAATACCGGTCATCATCCTGACGGCCAAAACGCTCTCCGGCGACGAAGCCCACCACCTGCGCCAGAGCGTCAGCCAGATCATGCAAAAACAAGGGCTGAAAGAGGAACACCTCATCCACGAACTGCAACTGGCCCTGCGGGAATTGGGAGATGAGGTGAGCAGGTGAAGGGGTGATGAGGTGAGCAGGTGACTTTTTCGAAAAGGCTTCGTGCTTTGAAAAACTAGCTCTCACGTGTCATTCCGACGAGTCTTCGAGAAGGAATCTTCCGTGTTGTTCCAGGAGAAAGATTCCTCGCTCCGCAGACTCCGCTCGGAATGACAGGTAATTAGATGCACTAAACACAGTTCGTGACAGGTCAAGCAAGTGACATATGACCCGTGACCCGTGTGAAAGGATCATCAATGAAAAAAATCTTGATTGTCGAAGACGTGGAACTGAATACGGAACTGCTCGTCCAGCTTTTGGAGGATGAGTATGAATTGCTCATCGCCGCCGATGGCGCGGCGGGGGTGGAAATGACCCGCGCCCACCGGCCCGACCTGGTGCTGATGGATATGTCCCTGCCGGTACTCGATGGCTGGGAAGCCACCCGGCAGATCAAGGCCGACGCCGCCCTGCAAGCCATCCCCGTCATTGGCCTCTCCGCCCACGCCATGAGCGGCGACGACGAACGCGCCAAAGAAGCCGGCTGCGACGATTACCTGACCAAACCGGTCAATTTTGAGGCGTTGTTTGCCGTGTTGGATAAATTTTTGGGAGATTAGAGATTGGAGATTAGAGATTGTGAGTGACTAATCTCCAATCTCCAATCTCCAATCTCCATTCATTCATGTTCCCCACCTTCCCCGGCTACCACATCGAAGAGAAGATATACGAAAGCAGCCGCACGGCCGTATACCGCGCCCAATCGGTACAAGCCGCCGGCCCTGTCGTGTTGAAGGTCTTGCAGCCGGGGCAGGATTCCCCAGAGATATACGGCCGTTTCCGCCAGGAATACCACCTCACCACCTCCCTCAACGGCAGCGGCATCATCCGCGCTCTGGCCCTGCTGGAACGGGACGGCCTGTTGGCCATGGCCCTGGAAGATTTTGGCGGCCAGTCGCTGGCCCACTGGCAGGAAGGTGGCCGTCTGGAGATGGCCGCCTTCCTGCCCCTGGCCATCCAGGCCAGCGACGCTTTAGCCAACATCCACCAACAAAACCTGATCCACAAAGACATCAACCCGGCCAACATCGTCTGGAACCGGGACACGGCCGTACTCAAAATCATAGACTTCGGCCTGGCCTCCACCCTGCCCCGCGAAAACCCGGAACTGCGCAGCCCCAACGTGCTGGAAGGCACCCTGGCCTACATCTCCCCCGAACAAACCGGGCGCATGAACCGGGCCATGGATTACCGCTCCGACCTCTACTCATTAGGCGTCACCTTTTACCAGCTTTGCACCGGGGAATTGCCCTTCACGGCCGTAGATCCCCTGGAATTCCTCCACGCCCACATCGCCCGCCCCCCCCGCCCCCCGCAGGAAATCCCCGCCCACCC
>JAHBVI010000092.1 GCA_019637635.1 Anaerolineae bacterium | reverse complement strand
GCCAGCATCTCGTCTTATATCCTGGCGGGCTTCTACAAGGCGGATGACCGTTCGGCAGAAGCGGGCATGAAGTATTTTGTGTATGGGGCGTTTGCTACGGCCGTGATGCTCTTTGGCATGAGCTACCTGTATGGCATTTTTGGCAGCACCAACATCTATATCCTGGGGCTGATTGTGCAAAACCCGACCCTGCAAAGCAGTATGACGGCGGCGGGCTTTAGTTTCCAGGATTTCACGGCCGTGAACCTGGTGGCTGTGGTCCTCATTGTGGTTGGCTTTGGCTTCAAAATCTCGGCCGTACCCTTCCACTGGTGGGCGCCCGATACCTACGAAGGCGCGCCAACCGCCTTCACCGCTTTTGTTTCTACCGCCTCCAAAGCCGCCGGGTTTGCCATCTTCCTGCGGGTTTTTACGGCCGGCGTTTTTGGCGCCCCCACCTCTGTCACAGCCAATCAGGAACCCTGGTGGGCGCTGCTGGTGGTCATTTGCATCATTACCATGACGCTGGGCAATCTGAGCGCCATCTTTCAGAAAAACATCAAGCGTATGTTGGCGTATTCCAGCGTGGCCCAGGCCGGGTATGCCTTGATTGGGCTGATCATTTTCACCCAGGCGGGTTATGGCGCTTCCATGTTTTACTTGCTCATGTACGCCTTTACCAATATCGCCGCTTTTGGCGTGATCATTATCGTCAGCAATGTCTCCCAGTCTGACCAGATGGAAGACCTGTATGGCCTGAATCGCCGCTCGCCTTATCTGGCGCTGGTGATGATGGTGGCGCTGCTCTCGCTCGGCGGCATTCCGCCAACGGCCGGTTTTCTGGGCAAATTTTTCCTCTTCAAAGCGGCCGTAGATGCCGGCTATTGGTGGCTGGCTGCCATCGGTATTTTTAATGCCTTTGTGGCCCTGTACTACTACCTGACGGTCATCAAATATATGTATCTCTACCGCTCCGACGCCGAGGCCATTGAAATTCCCGTTTCGCGGGCAGCCATCATGGGATTGGGCATCACCACCCTGGTGGTGATTATCCTCGGCGTTTACGCCGGCCCGGCGTACGAATGGACATTGCAGGCTGCTGCTTCGTTTATGACGCTGGCAGGCGGCTGATTCGTAATCCGTAAACCGGCATTGCGCTATGGATTACGCATCACGAATAATTGTCACAAGATTCCTTTGTGATATAATGCGCAAACTCGCGCTCTGGTGGGTGAACAGTGAGTAAAAGTCAACAAGATATCAATACCCAGGCCCTTTTGGCAAGTGTGGTCGGGCAGGTAGGTTGTTTGATTGTATTCATTGTTTTTATCGCCCTGGGCGTAGGTCTGGCACTCGACAAATTCCTGGGTACGAAGGCATTGTTTACAGTTTTGTTAATGGTTGGCAGCGTACCGGTTGCCCTTTATTTTACGGTGCGCCTCAGCCTGACGGCCGTAAATCGCGCCCAGATCAAACTGCAACAATCTGAACAAACGGAGGAAGATACCACCACATGAAAAAACGGTATGTCATTTATCTCGGCGTCCTTCTATTGATCCTCTTTGGCGGGGCGATGGGTAGTGACCCTATCAGCGGAATTCTTGGCCTGGATTTCACTTTTTCACCGGTACGGCCGGTTATTCAGTTGCCGGGCGAAGTTGTTGTTCGCTGGTCTGAAGACAGTCCCTTATATGGGCCGTTTTCCTACGGGTTAACAAACACCTTCATTGCCGCTTCTATTTCCTTCCTGGTCATTCTCCTTATTGCCGTTAGTGTGCGGCCACGCTCGCGCACGGCCGATGAAGTGCCCACCGGTTTTTATAACTTCTTTGAGATGGTATTTGAATTAGCCTACGGCTACGTGGAAACTTCGGCCGGTAAATGGACCAAAGTCTTTTTCCCATTTTTTATGACCTTTATCCTGTGGATTCTCATATCCAACTGGATTGGGTTGGTACCAGGTGTGGATTCCATCGGTATCTGGGAGAACATACCCCATTTGCGGGCAGAACAGGCAGAGAAAATCACCTACGAAGCCGCCATAGCCGCCGGTAAATCAGAGGCCGAAGCCAAAGAAGAAGCGCACATCGTGTTTGAAGATGTTGAGCATCAGGTAGAAGAACGCAATGATGCTGCTCTCCAGCGTGGCCTCTTCCTGGTGAATCCACGCCCGGATGAAAGCGGCGAGAATCCGCCAGGGGCTGTTTGGGCTATCATCCCCTTTGTCCGTCCGGCGGCAACCGACATGAACTTTACTCTGGCCATTGCCATTATTTCAGTGGTTATGACGCAATACTACGGTATGCGGGCGTTGGGAATGGGCTATTGGAAGAAGTTTTTTGTCTGGAATGGCGACAAAATTGCCAAAAGCCCATTGGCGGTGATGGATACCGGCGTTGGTATTTTGGAATTTATCAGTGAAGTGTTCAAAATCGTCTCATTTGCCTTCCGGTTGTTAGGTAATATCTTCGCCGGTATGGTATTGCTTTTCGTGATTGCTTCCTTGTTGCCGGTTGCTAACCTGGCCTTCTACTTCCTTGAATTTGGCGTGGGCGCGTTGCAAGCATTGGTGTTTGCTCTGCTCACCCTGACCTTCATGGCCGGTGCTACACACGGGCATGGGGACGATCATCACTAATCTATTATTGTTAGACTCTAAGGGTTTTCAAAACCCTTAGGGTCTTCAACGGACTTACCAAGTAAATCAAACCTTTGGAGGATAATCATAATGGATCCAGAATCCGCAATAATTTTAGCAACTGGCCTCAAATACTTAGGGGCAGGTCTGGCGATGACCGGCGCTATTGGCGCTGGCGCTGGCGTGGGTATCGTCGTGGGTGGCGCGGTGCAAGGTATTGCCCGCAATCCTGATGCGTCTGGCCAGATTGTTGGTAACATGATCTTGGGTGTGGCTCTGGCGGAAGCAGTGGCTATTTATGCCCTGGTCGTTTCTCTGATCCTGATTTTCGTGGCGCCAGTAGGCAGCTAATTGCTCAGCAGCCTGTTGATTGTCTGTTATGATCAAGAGGACTGCATTGAATTAAGAGGAATGATATGGAAGCATTAGGTATCAATTTGGGCTATCTGTTCATGCAGATAGTTCTTTTCACCATCCTTCTCTTTGTGCTGCGGGGTTATCTCTATAATCCCATTATCAAGGTGCTGGAAGATCGGAAGGCGAGGATTGCCAAGGGATTAGAGGATGCGCGGCAGGCGGCGATTGCCCGTGACAATGCCGACGCGCAGGCGAAGAAGGTGCTAGACGAAGCCCGCGCCGAAGCGGCCAAAATTCGTCAGGAAGCGGCCGGCCAGGCTGAAGAACAGGCCAGAAGTATTTTGGCCCAGGCAAATGAGGAAGCTAAAGCGGTTGTAGCCAGCGCCAGTAGCGACGCAGAGGCAGAGCGAAATCGTATTCTGGCCGATTTGCGGGGTCAGGTGGCTTCCATTGCTATTGCGGCAGCCAATAAGCTGGTTGGTGAATCGCTGAGCGAAGAGCGCCAGCGGTCGCTGATTGCCGATTTCTTTGCTAAAGTGCCCAGTGGTGTGGCCGCGATGAGCGGTGATGCCGCCGAAGTGACCAGTGCTTTGCCGTTGACTGATGCGGAACAGGCCAATGTGAAAAGCGCCTTAAAGGCGGCCACGGTGACGTTCAAAGTTGACCCTGGTATTTTGGGTGGCCTGGTGGTGCGTGTAGGTGATCAGGTGGTTGATGGCAGCGTCGCCAACCGCATGAGTGCATTAGGCGAATCGTTGAAGTAGACGATAAGACCTGACAGGTTTTCTAAAACCTGTCAGGTCTTTGATTTTGCTCTCGTTATAAGCGAGGAGAAATGGTACGGCCGTACCCGTAGTAACGGCCGTACCCAACGCCCTATTTACCCGAAAGGCCAGGAATTCCCTGGCTTTTTTTATGTGTATGAACCAACTACCTGACGAGTTTGTGCTGCCGGCCTATGACGGCCGTTCCATTGCCAATGTCCCCGCCACCGTGGCCGAAATTCTGCACGCGCCTTTTCACGGGTTACCGCCGTTGGTCCCGGAACTGTGGCAGCCACTTGCCGCCGGCGCCAAACGAGTGGTGCTGTTGGTACTGGATGCGTTTGGCTGGAATTTGCTGCAAGCCGAAGCGGCCAATCTGGAATCGCTGCGGCAAAAGGCCGGTATCGCCAACCACCTCACTTCCGTTTTCCCCTCCACGACGGTAGCGGCGCTCAGCAGCCTGTGGACGGGGGCGGCCCCGGCGCAGCATGGCATGGTCGGTTTTACCATGTTTTTAGCAGATTTTGCCGTCGTTACCGAAATGATCCGGTTTACGCCTGTGTTTGCTCACCATCCCGATGCCCTGATAGATGCCGGTCTGAATCCGGAGAGCTTTTTGCAATGGCCGGGTCTGGCAGAACAACTGGCGCGGTATGGCGTGCCCACTTACTCCTTCAAGAATCGGGAAATTGTTGGCTCGGCGCTGAGTAAGATGCACGGCCGTGGCCTGGCGGCCGACCAGGGAGCGGTGGCTTTTGCCGACATGCTTACTCAAATGGGGCAGTTGCTGCACGAAAAAGCGGGTGAATCTCTGCTCCTTTTTGGGTATTGGCCGGTTATTGATACGCTCAGCCATTTTCGCCTGTGGGATGGGGCGGCAACACGCGCCGAAGCCCGCCAGTTGTTTTACCAGATTGAGCATGAGTTTTTGAACCGGCTCACGGCCGTTGCCCGGCAAGACACCCTCTTTTTCATCACCGCCGATCACGGGCAGACCGCCTGGCCGGATGCCATCTTCCTGGAAGACCACCCCCGTTTGCAGGAGATGTTGTTTATGCGGCCCACCGGGGAACATCGGGTGAGTTATTTGTATGCGAAGCACGGCCGTACCGATGACATCCTCCATTACCTGCAAACGCACCTGAGTCACGCTCTGGTGGCGGTGCGCTCAGACGAGGCATTAGCCGCAGGATTGTTTGGGCCGGCGCCGCATACGGCCGTGACCCTTGATCGCCTGGGCGATGTCACCGTCATCATGCGCGGCGGCTACCGGTTGCTCAGCCGCGCCCAGGAAAAGAAGGCCCGGCAGATGGTCGGCGGGCACGGTAGCCTGACACACGCTGAGATGCTGGCCCCCTGGTTGGGTTTCCGGTTGGATGGCTGGTAGTTTGTGTAAACCGTAAACCGTTATCCGTGAACCGTAATCGGCTCACGGATTACGGCTCACGGATTACGGCTCACGGATTACGGCTCACGGATTACGAAAGTTTGACACACTCCCCCACTTTCGGTAGCATCAGCCCAAATTTGGCGGCGAAACGAGGAAGAGAAGATTATGGCCCAAACTGATGCCAACCAGGCAAAACCAACAGAATCCAAAGTATTAACCGATAAATTGCGCGTTTACGCCAAAGTCATCATAGACCCCATTGTCAATTTCCTGGCCAGGTACAAAATTTCGCCCGATGTCCTGACGGTGTTGGGCATGTTGTTCCACTTTTTGTTTGCCTGGCTCATTGCCAACGGGCAGTTCCGCGCGGCGGCTGTGGCTATGTTGCTGCTTTCGCCGTTGGATGCGCTGGATGGCTCGCTGGCCCGCAAAATGGGGCGCAAACAAGGCGGTTTCGGCGCGTTCCTGGATTCTACCCTGGATCGTCTGGCGGAGATCATCCTGTTTGGAGGGTTCATTTATTACTATTGGTTGCAGGAAGATGTGACCATGATGGCTGTTTCTTATCTGGCTGTCACTGGCTCCATCATGGTCAGTTATGCCCGTTCCAAAGCAGAATCATTGGGATACAACTCCAAAGTGGGTATTGCCAGCCGGGTGGAGCGATATGTTTTGATGATTGTGCTCCTGTTTTTGAACCAGCCGGCCATCTTGTTGGTGCTGCTGGCAGTGGCTACCTATTTCACCCTGTTCCAGCGTGGTTATCACGTCTGGAAACAATGGATTGCCGATATGAAGGCCGAAGAAGACGGCGATCAGGTCGAATGAGTAAGCCTATGCGTCAACAACTCTCAAACTGGCAGCAACGTCTGGGGGTGGAGCCATATTGGTATTTGATTTTGGGGGGATTGCTCCTGGTAACAATCCTGTTTATCAACCACCTGCGAACGGGAAACACGCCGGCCGCCACCGCTGTTGTTATTCCTGTTCTCAACTTGCCTATCTTCTGGTATGGCATCTTCATCGTGGGGGGCATTGCTTTAGGGGGGTATGTGGTGTCCCGGCTGGCAAATGAGCGGGCGGTGGCGCTGTTTAATGAGGTGGTACCGGCATCTGTGCAAGGGCAGGACACGGCCGTACTCGGCCTCAGTGCCGAACTCAGCCTGAAATTGAACCAGCGCCACATTACCACTTTTGGTGAATTGCTGTTCCGTTGGGGCTTGGACCCGCGCAACCTGGGGCTGAAATCGGCCGAAATTGACACGATTGGCCAGGCATTGCAAGAGACGCCCGGCGTGGAAAATGGCTGGGTTGTGGACGCCCCCTGGCGTATCTGGAATCCCGACCACGTGTGGAATGGTTTGATCGTCTGTCTGCTGTTTGCCGTCATTGGCGCCCGCCTCTACCACGTGTTAACCCCCTCGCCCAGTATGGCCGCCTTTGGCATCGAGACGCCCTGGGATTATTTCCGCAATCCGATGCAATTGATCAACATTCGAGCTGGGGGGTTGGGTATTTATGGTGGCCTAGCGGGTGGCGCGTTGGGGTTGTTCATTTACACCCGCCGCCAGCGCATTCCCACACTGGCCTGGGCCGACCTGGCCGTGGTGGGTGTGGCCTTGGGGCAGGTGTTTGGCCGGTGGGGAAACTTTTTTAACCAGGAATTGTACGGCCGTCCTACCACTCTGCCCTGGGCCATTACCATCACCGAAGCCCACCGCCTGCCGGGTTATGAAGAATTCAGCCGGTTCCATCCTGCCTTTCTGTACGAATCCCTCTGGAATTTGCTGGCTTTCCTGGTGCTGTATACCCTGGTAAAGCGGTACAGCGCCCGTCTCCTTACCGGCGAATTGACAGCCCTTTACCTCATCTTCTATGCCGTTGGCCGCATCTTGCTAGAAACGGTGCGCCTGGACAGTCGCACGTTGGAGCTATTTGGACTCAATCTCAACATGGCCATCGCCACATTCGTGTCGCTGTTGGTGGCTCTGGCTATGGCTGTCTGGGTGCTGGCCCGCCGCTGGCGACAAAAATCGGTAATCGGTAATCGGTAATCGGTTATCGGCTGTCCCCTCAATTACCCAATTACTTAATTACCTATTTACCTCCGTTCACAACGGCGGCATAATCCATTTGTTCATCTGTCACAATCTGGCAGTGAGCGGTGTTGTGTGTGGTGGAGGGGCACGATAGGAGTGCTACTATGATTGAAACGGAAAATCTAGGTAAGCGGTTTGAGTCGTTCACGGCCGTGCAAAACCT
Source organism: Anaerolineae bacterium (assembly GCA_019637635.1). Taxonomy (GTDB): domain Bacteria; phylum Chloroflexota; class Anaerolineae; order Promineifilales; family Promineifilaceae; genus CAADGU01. Next base: position 21,045 of record JAHBVI010000092.1, on the reverse strand, counting down.
TACCCTCAACGTGCCTGCCGGGCAGCTATTGGCGCTGCTGGGGCCAAATGGCGCCGGCAAAACAACCACCGTGCGCATGATTGGCGCTATTCTCAAACCAACCACCGGTCATGCCCGCGTCAATGGCTATGACGTGGTCACGCAGGCGGACGGCGTGCGCCGTTCCATTGGCATATTAACCGAGCAGCCCGGTTTGTACACACGCATGAGTGGGCTGGAATATCTGGAGTTTTACGGCCGTCTCTACGGCATCCCCGACAAAGAAACCCGCGCCAAAGGCAAAGCGATGTTTGAACGCTTCTACATGGCCGGGGCAGAGGAGCGGCGGCTGGGTACTTACTCCAAAGGGATGCGCCAAAAAGTTGGTCTCATTCGCTCGATGCTGCACGACCCGGCGGTGCTGCTGCTGGACGAACCCACCTCGGCCATGGACCCCCACAGCGCCAAACTGGTGCGCGATGCCATCCTGGAACTACGCAATGACCGGCGTACCGTCATCCTCTGCACCCACAACCTGGCCGAAGCCGAACTGCTGGCCGACAAGATTGCCATCATCAAACAGGGCGAGCTGGTAGCGCAGGGTACGTTTGCCGAATTAAAACAGCAGTTGCTCGGCCAGCCGCAATTAGAAGTGCGCGTAGACAAACCGCTCAACGGCCAGGCCAAAGAGTTGGATCGTCTGGTCACAATCGAATCTGTCCACAACGACACCATTCGCTACCGCACCGACAACCCAGACGTAACCAATCCCCAACTGGTGCGCTGCCTGCATGGCCTCGGCCTCGGCATCATCTCCTTACAGCCCGTTTCTCAAAGTTTGGAACAGGTTTATTTGCGTGTGATTGAAGAGATAGAGGCAATTGAGTAATTGAGTCATTACGTAATGACTCAATTACCCCATAAAACCTATGACCACCTTAACCCCCATCCTCCCTGTTAAACAAAATTCTATCCGCATGGCGCTGGTGATTGCCCGGCGCGAAATTCGGGATTCATTCCGTGACTGGCGCATTATCGTGCCCATTTTCTTACTAACACTGGCCTTCCCGGCCTTGATGAACTTTACGGCGCGCCGGGCCATCACTTTTGCCGACCAATATGGCGCGGAAATTATCGCCACGCAGTTGATCCCTTTCTTGCTGCTGGTGGTGGGTTTTTTCCCCATGTCCTTTTCGCTGATCATTGCCCTGGAGACATTTGTCGGTGAAAAGGAGCGCAACAGCCTGGAACCGCTGCTGGCCTCGCCGCTGACGAATACGGAGCTTTATGCCGGTAAGATGTTGGCGGCGCTGGTGCCGCCTCTGACGGCCAGTTATCTGGGTATGTTGGTCTACATGTTCAGCCTGTGGACCAACCTGGCCTGGCGGCCCGAACCAGAATTGATCGTTCAGGTGATGCTGCTGACGACAGTGCAAGGGATTATCATGGTAGCGGCGGCGGTGGTGGTTTCCAGTCAGGCCACCAGCGTTCGGGCCGCCAATCTGCTGGCGAGTTTTATTATTGTGCCTATGGCTTTGTTGATTCAGTTTGAGGCAGGGGCGCTGTTTTGGGGCAACCATGCCGGGTTGTGGTGGTTGATCGTGGGGTTGGGGCTGACGGCCGTTGTCCTCATCCGCATGGGCCTCTATGTTTTTAACCGCGAAGAACTGTTGGGCCGGGATATTGACCAGATTCGCCTGGGTTGGATGTTCCAGGTGTATTGGCGGCGATTAAGTGGACAGGGATGGAGCGGCCCGAAGCCGCTTCGGGTTCGCCGTTTCCCACGTCCTCTGGCCTGGTACAAAGAAACATTAGCCATCTTCCCCACGCTCCTACAACCAATAGGCATGTTGTTGTTGGCTTTTGGCGGCGCTGTTTTGTTTGGCATCTGGTTGGCCTACCGATACACATTGCCCCCAGATATGCAGGCCGAATTAACCGGCGCCAATATGGCCGCCAATCTGGAACAATACGCCTTCCTGCTCACTGCCCTGCCGATAGTCATTATCTTGCAAAATGTGCGCGTTATTGCCTTGCAAGCGTTGTTGGGCGTGTTCACCTTTGGCGTCCTGGCTGTGTTAATCTTTATGCTCCCCTGGGGGGTGATGGCTTTTCTGGCGACGCAATTTTATCTGGCCGGGCAAAACCCTTTTCAATTTTTGCTGGCAGCCTTTTTGCCCCATGCCCTGCTTGAATTTCCGGCGCTGCTGATCACCACCGCCGCTATTTTGCGCTGGCAGGCGGTTATCATTCACCCTTCGCCTGACCATACGTTGAGCGAAAATTTCCTCATGCGGATGGCTGATTTCACCCGTATCTTCCTCGGTGTGGGGCTGCCCCTGCTCATCGTTGCCGCCTTTGTGGAAGCGCATGTCACCACGCGCGTGCTGCAAATGATATATGGGTAGGCACACGGCGTCCGCCGGTGCTTGTCCTGCTCGTCATGTCGCTTTATACTCCGGCTTCTGCCTGGAGATTGCTTTATGCGACAACGAAACGTTTTCTATTTCTGGCTGCCCCTGTTTTTAAGCTGGCTGCTGATGACGGCCGAAGGCCCCATCGTCAGCGCCACCATTAACCGCCTGCCGAATGAAGTCATCATGCTGGCGGCGATGGGCATTGTGGTCAGCCTTTCGGTGATGATTGAAAGCCCCATCATTAACATGCTGGCGACGTCAACGGCGCTGGTGAAGGATCGGGCGACCTTTTTGCTGGTGCGGCGCTTTACGGTTCATTGGATGGTGCTGCTCACGGCCGTAACCATCCTCATTGCTTTTACTCCTCTGTTTAACGTGGTTATGGATTGGATGGGCGCGCCGCCGGAAGTGGCCGTTTGGGTGCGACCGGGCATGAAGATCATGACCTTTTGGAGCGCGGCCATTGCCTGGCGGCGCTTTTTGCAGGGGGTACTCATTGGTTTTGGGCAGCCGGGCAAGATGGCCTGGGGCACGGCCGTGCGGCTGGCGGCGTCTGGTGGGGTGGCGGTGGGCCTGGGGCTGTTCTCCACCTGGCCCGGTGTGGTTATTGGTGCGGCGGCGCTGATGGCCGGGGTGGTGGCTGAAGCGATTTTTGCCACGTGGGCGGTACGGCCGTTGCTGCAAAACCGGCTTGGCCCCACCGCGCCATCGGTGGCTGACGCCGCTATTTCCTATCGCCAGTTGTTCTGGTTTCACCTGCCCCTGGCGGCAACCAGCCTGATGATCCTCATGGTGCAGCCGTTAGTGACCAGCAGTCTGGCCAAGCTGGACAATCCGGTGGCGTCGCTGGCGGCGTGGCCGGTGCTGTTCCAGGTGTTGCTCATGGCGCGCGCAGCCGCTTTTGCCCTGCCGGAGGCGGTGATCGCCCTCAGCAATGGGCCAGAATCTTTTACCATGATTCGCCGCTTTGCCCGCAATCTGACGCTGGTTATTACCCTGTTTATGCTGGTGTTTATCTTCACGCCGTTATCTACCTTTTACCTGTTTGTGGTGCAGGATATGACGGTCGAGGTGGGGAAGCTGGCGCAATATACGTTGGTCTTTTATCTTTTCTTTCCCGGCCTGACGGTGGTGGGCATGTGGCTGCGCGGCCTGTTGATTCACGGCCGTCACACCACCGACGTGAATGTGGCGATGGCGGTGAATCTGGTGGTCACGGCCGTGACGTTGGCTTTGGGCGTGCGGCTGCGGCTGCCCGGCTTGCCATCTGCCGCGGCTGCTTTGAATCTCGCACTTGTCGGCGAAATCCTATTTCTGTCCTGGCGCGCCCAACGTCTCATTCCGATGAGCCTGTTTGCCTTTGGCCGCGCCCGCGCCAAACCGACATTGCCGGGATGAGAGAGTGGCAGGTGGCAGGCGGCAAGTGGCAAGTGATTACGTGCCACCTGCAACTTGCAACTTGCCACCAACATGAGGTTCTCATGATCGAAATCCTACAACTTCCGTTGGGGCCATTACAAACGAACTGTTACCTGTTGGGCTGCCAGCAGACGATGGAGGCGGCGGTGATTGATCCGGCCTGGGATGGGCGGGGGATTGCGGCGACGGCCGTAGAAAAAGGATACCTCATCACCCATATCCTGCTCACCCACGCCCACTTTGACCACGTGGGCGGCCTGGCGCAGTTGCAGGAAGAAACCAACGCCCCCGTCTACATTCACCCCGATGCCGTGACCATGCTCTCCCAGGCCACCATGTCTGCCGCCTTTTTTGGCCTGACCATCCCTGACCCGCCGGAGCCGGATCATTTGCTGGCCGAAGGGCAGGTCATCCAGGTGGGGCGATTATCGCTGGAGGTGTTATACACGCCCGGCCATGCGCCCGGCCACGTCTGTTTCTATCTACCGGCGTATCGGGTCATTTTTGATGGGGATGTGTTGTTTCAGCAGAGTATCGGCCGGACGGACTTGCCCGGCGGCGACCACGCCACGTTAATGCGCAGCATCCGCGAAAAGCTGCTCACCTTGCCGGACGAGACGCACGTCCTCAGTGGGCACGGCCCCGCCACCACCATCGGCGAAGAGCGCGGTGATAATCCATTTCTGTTGTAGGGCGATTTTGTAAAATCGCCCTACGGCAAGGGCGTTGGTGAAGGCGTCAAGGTGGGAGTTGGCGTGGGTGTGGGGGGCGCGCCCAACCAGTTAAAACAGGCGGGGTTACTGCTCTCGCCGCCAAAGGTGTAAATGGGCAGCCCATCGGAACGGTATCCGGTGACGTTGACAATACTGACGCGCCAGCAAAGCTGGTGCGTTTCCGCTATCGGGGGCCGCCACTCAGAAGGAATGATAAACGACGTGTCACGGGTAAAGGCCCGGTGGGGCAGGGTATCCAGCAAATTAGTGTTAGACAGTTCCACCATGTACCATTCGCTGTCGGTCAGGTTTTTCACGGCCGTCCACAATAACCGCACCACCCCATCCGGCGGCTCAATGACCGTCTGATTAACCGGGTAGAGCAGCTTCGGCCCGGCCGGCGGCGGTGTATTCGTGGGCGTGGGGGACGGCCCCGGTGTGGGCGGAATGTCTTCCAGGCTGCCATAGCTTATGCGTGGTATACATACCGTGTCGCCGGGCTGCAAAATGGTAGCGTCGGTGATGCGGTTCACCTGGGCCAATAGCTCAAACGGGATGCCAAACTGGGAAGCAATGGCCACAATCGAGTCGCCCGATTGCACCTCGTACCGGTCACAGCCGCGCGGGTCGGCGATGACCAGTTCGCCGTTGACGTTGACGGTCACAACTTCCAATGGCGGCGTGGGGGTGGGCCAGGGGATGAGCAGGTTTTGGTTGACCTGGATTTGGGAGTTGGCCGCTAAGCCGTTGAGTGCGGTGATGCTATCCATGGAAACGCGGTAGAGGAAGGAGAGGCCAAAGAGCGTCTCACCGCTGCTGACGGTGTGGGAGCGCGGCGGCGGCAGGGTGGCCGTCGGCTCCGGCGTGGGGGTGATGGTCGGCGTGAGCGTGGGCGGCTGGGTCTCGGTGGGCAGCGGCGTCCAGGTGGGGGTGAAGGTGATGGTTGGGGGGATAGGGGTCACGGAAGGGGCGATGATCATGCTCACTTCGTCGGGGCGATATTGCCAGACGAGGCTGCCCAGGATGATGATGAACACGGTGAACACGGCCGTCATCACCAACACCAATGGCGCCTGCCGTTCCCGCATCACGCTTTCGACAATATCGGGCACGGCCGTGACTTCTAATGGTGGCATGGCCGGGGCAGGGGGTATCGTCTCTTCGGCTTCACTCAAGGCCGGGGTCAGTGGTTCCGGTTCAGCGGCATCTGGATCATCCGTAATCGCGGTAATTGCAATTGCTTCAACCGTAGTCTCCGGCGTGGCCGGCTGCGGGGTGGCTTTGCTTATGGGCGGCAGCCGGTAGCCACACATCAAACAAACCGTCGCCTTTTCCGCTAATACGGCGTCACATACCGGGCAGCGTCGTTCCTCAGGGGGCACATTCACCTTCTCACTCATCATTCCCACTCAAAGCCGGGCATTATACCAGAGATAAAAGGGGGCACAAAAGCGACGGCCGTAGCGCCAACGGCCTTCTCATATTAAGCCAGCGGCGTGCGCATCCTTAGATGCGCATCTGAGGATGCGCACGCCACTCACTGATTGAGGAGCATGGGACGCCCACGTCCCACGAACGGCACCATGGCGTGCCGTGCCTCTCTCACATCTGGTGAGGAATGTCACTAACGGCCGTGTCCCCGTAAGGCTACACTAGACCACATTGTCAAATTGGCAGATTATTGATATAGGACAGGCGATTTGGAAAATCGCCCCACTGGAGAAAGAATGGAAGCAAAAGTTACATGGAATAAAGGATTACACTTTACCGCTGCCACGCCCGATGGCGTGAGCATTGAATTAGAAAGCAGCGCCCCCCCTGGTGAACAGAAAAAAGGGATGAGTCCCATGCAGTTGTTGGCCGTGGCTACCATCGGCTGCACGGCTATGGATGTCATTTCCATCCTGGAAAAAATGCGGCAAGACGTGACCGGCTTTGAAGTAAACTTCAACGGTGAACGGGCTGCCGACCACCCCAAGGTATTTACGGATATTGAGGTGGAATATGTGGTCTACGGCCGTGACCTGGCCCCCGACAAAGTAGAAAAAGCCGTCAACCTTTCCCTCGAACGGTACTGCTCCGTACACGCCATGCTCGCCAAAGCCGTACCCATCCACCATACGATTCGGATCATGGAAGTGTGAGTTCGTCTCACACTTCACCTCATGTTATAATCCCCCCCACACCTTGATAAATGAAACAGGCGAACGCTGGCAGCACCGTTCGCCTGTTCTATGTATAGGCTCATTTCCCACAGCAAAGGAGACAGAATAGTGAATCTGCACGAATACCAGGCAAAACGATTATTTGCCGAACACGGTGTGCCCATCCCTGATGGCAAGGTCGCGTCTTCCCCGGCGGAAGCGCGCCAGATTGCCCGTGAATTAGGCGGTCGTGTGGTGGTGAAATCCCAGGTGCTTACCGGCGGACGCGGCAAAGCCGGCGGCATTGGTCTGGCCAACAGCCCCGACGAAGCGGAAGCACAGGCCGCCCGCATCCTGGGTATGGACATTAAAGGATACAAAGTCCGCCGTGTGCTGGTAGACCGGCAAGCGCCGGGCATCAAACAAGAAATTTACCTGGCCGTTCTCATAGACCGCGCCGCCCGTCGTCCCATGATCATGGCTTCGGCCGCCGGGGGCATGGACATTGAAGAGGTGGCGGCCACCACCCCGGAGAAAATTTTGACGGTACACATTGAACCGGCGCTGGGCGTGCGTGGTTACCAGGCCACTTATCTGGCCTCGGCCATGGATTTGCCGCGTGAGCTTTGGCGTGATTTCCACAAAATTGTGGTCTCGCTCTATGCCTGTTTCCAGGCCAATGACGCCTCGCTGACCGAGATTAACCCCCTGGTTATTACCGGCGAGGGCAAATTGATGGCGCTGGACGGCAAGATGAGCATTGACGACAATGCCCTCTCCCGCCAGACGCGCCTGGCCGAAATGCGCGACACCGACGAAGAGCCGCCGGCCGAACGCGAAGCGCGCTTAAGCGGCATCAACTTCATCCAGCTAGAGGGCAACATTGGCTGCATGGTGAATGGCGCCGGCCTGGCCATGACCACGATGGATGTGATTAAGCTGTTTGGCGGCGAACCGGCAAATTTCCTCGACATTGGCGGCGGCGCGAAGGCGGAGCAGGTGACAACGGCGCTACGCCTCATCCTCTCCGACCCCAACGTCAAGGCAGTGCTGATCAACATTTTTGGCGGCATTACCCGCGGCGACGAAGTGGCGCGGGGGATCATTGAGGCATTGGGGCAAATTGACACGGCCGTGCCCCTGATTGTGCGCCTGGCCGGTACCAACGCTAAAGAAGGCATGGAGATATTGGCAAAAGCGAAAATGGAGACGGCCGTGACCCTCTCCGATGCCGCCCAAAAAGCGGTGGCCGCCGCCAAACGAGGTGCATCATGAGCATTTTAGTAGACAAAAACACCCGTTTACTCGTCCAGGGCATTACCGGGCGCGAAGGTACATTCCACACCAACCAGATGATTGCCTACGGCACCAATGTCGTTGGCGGCGTTACGCCCAGCAAGGGCGGCCAATGGTTTGAAGGCGACGACAAACGAGTACCCATTTTTGATACGGTCAAAAGCGCGGTGGAAGCCACCGGCGCCAATGCCAGCATCATTTTTGTGCCCGCCCGTTTTGCCGTAGACGCCATCTATGAAGCGGCCGACGCCGGTGTGGACCTCATCGTTTGCCTGACGGAGCATATCCCCGTGCTGGATATGATTGCTGCCCGCGCTTACCTGGAAACCCGGCGCATCACCCTGGTGGGGCCAAATTGCCCCGGCTTGCTGACGCCCGGTCAGGCCAAAGTGGGCATTATCCCCGGCAACATCGCCATGCCCGGCAACGTGGGCGTAGTGTCCAAAAGTGGCACACTGACCTATGAAGTGGTAGATGCCCTGACGCGGCGCGGCATCGGCCAGACAACCTGCGTGGGCATTGGTGGCGACCCCATCAGCGGCGTCTCGTTCATTGACGTGCTGCAACTGTTTGAAGACGACCCGGAAACGGAGCAGATCATTATGATTGGCGAGATTGGCGGCAATGCCGAAGAGCAGGCCGCTGCCTACATTGCCCGCAACATGACCAAGCGCGTTACATCGTTTATTGCCGGGCGCACGGCCCCGCCCGGACGGCGCATGGGCCATGCCGGGGCCATTGTGGAAGGGGGATCAGGCACGGCCGATGGTAAAATTGCCGCTCTGCGCCAGGCCGGCGTCACCGTCGCCGACCATCCTGACCAGATTGTGGATTTGATTGGCTGAGTAAACATCTAAAATAGTTTCCCGGAGGGGAGGCTTTAGCCGACATGTGTCGGCTAAAGCCTCCCCTCCGTAGTCGTAAATGAGAAGGGAATTGTTGCGCCGGGTAGACCCCGGTTTTTTTGTGGTGCTGGCGATTGCCATTATCGCCATCTGGCCGTTTGTCAGCCGCGCCAGTTTGCCGGTGGAAACGGATGCGGAACTGCACATTTTCCGCCTGCATGAGTTGGGTCTGCTGGTGCGTGGCGGCGACTATTACCCGCGCTGGGCGCCCAATTTTTATCATGGCTATGGCTACCCGATTTTTAATTATTACGCGCCGCTGGCTTATTATGTGGGGCTGCTGTTTGAGTTGTGGCCGTTTTGGGATGCGGTAGCGGCAGTCAAGGCCGGTTTTATCATTGGCCTGCTGGCGGCGGCGTTGGGGATGTATGGCTTTGTGCGTGACAACTGGGGGCGAGGGCCGGGTTTTGTGGCCGCAGCGGTTTATGTGTATGCGCCGTATGTGCAATATGTGGACCCCCACGCGCGCGGGGTGCTGCCGGAATCGTTGAGCCTGGGTATCTTTCCGCTGGCGTTGTGGGCGCTGGATCGGTTGCGCAAAGGGGGTGGGGCGCGGGTGTGGGTCACGGCCGTACTCCTCACCGCCGCCGTCATCCTCTCCCACAACCTGATGGGGATGCTCTTTTTTGGCCTGCTGTGCGCCTGGGCGGTGTGGCAGGCGGTTGTGTGTTTAAGTAGGGGCGAGGCAGTTGGGGAAAAACTGTTTCGGCCAGACAGCTATCAACCCAACTGCCTCGCCCATACAACGATTACCTTCGCCGCCCTTCTCCTCGGTCTGGGCGTGGCCGCCTTTTTCTGGCTGCCTGTTTTTCTGGAGCGGAATGCAGTAACGTTGCAAACACTCATTGGGCAAGGGGGGAACTATGATTTTCACACCCATTTTTTATCGCTGCGGGAGATGGTGGCCTTTTCGCTGCGGCTGGATTGGGGGGCATCGGAACCGGCGTTTCGCTTTAATCTGGGGGTGATGCAGTGGGGTATGGCGGTATTGGCGATAGTGCTGCTGCTCTGGCGGCGGCAGCGGCAGGGGGCGCAGGTCTTGTTTTTTGCCCTGGCGCTGGCGGGGCTGTTGTTCCTGATGCTGCCCATCTCGACGCCGGTGTGGGAAGGGTTGTCCTTCATGGCCTTTTTCCAGTTTCCCTGGCGGCTGCTGGGGGCGGCGGCGGCGATGTGCGCCGTGTTGGCCGGAGCGGCGACCGATGGGCTGCTGCTGGTAGGGCAGGGACGGGAGCGGGTGCAGGTATGGCTGACGGCCGTACTCGTATCCCTGGCTATTCTTCTGGGGCTGCCGCTGAGCCAGCCCGCGCCCTGGGGCGACTTTGGCGAAGTGAATACGCTGCGCATGTCGCTGATTGAAAATACCGGGCGCTGGTTGGGCACTACCTCCACGGCCGATTATGTCCCGGCGATGGTGGACGTGGTGCCGGCGCGTAAGGCCAGCGTGGTGGGGGGGATTGTGGAAGGGCGGCCCATGGATCGGGTGAATTGGGATGTGCTGCCGCCGGAGGTGTCGCTGGAAACGCAGGTGATACGGCCGTTACATACCCGCTATATCACGGACACTCCCGAAAAGCACCTGTTCCGCATGTACCTGTTTGATTTTCCCGGTTGGGAAGTGCGGATTGATGGTGAAAAGGTGGCAACGGAGTTGGGCCGGCCGGACGGCTTTATTGTTGTGCCCGTCCCGGCGGGGCGGCATGTGATTGACGTGGAATTTGGCAGCACACCGGCGCGCATGGCGGCGGGTCTGGTCACGGCCGTGTCGCTGGTGCTGATGGGGCTGATGGCCTGGAAACTCCGGCGGCGCGCGGCCGACAATTCTTTTTTGCCACCCATTTTTCCGCCCCGGCTGGCCCGGCCCGATTGGGTAACGTTGGCGGCGGTGCTGGCGGTCACGGCCGTGACCATTCTCCTGCTCGAACCAACCGGCCTTTTGTATCACAACTCCTCTGGGCTGGTGGCCGAACCGGCGACGACCGCTATGCTGGCCGACTTTGGCGAGCAAATTGCCCTGATTGGCTACACAGCGCCGCGGCAAACGGCCGTGCCCGGAGACATCACCCCCCTGGAGCTTTACTGGAAGGCGCTCAACGCATTGGACATCAACTTTCAGGTTTTTGTTCACGTCCTGGCGCCGGATGGCACATTGGTGGCCCAATCGGACAAACTCCATCCCGGTGAATTCCCCACCCGCCGCTGGTCGCTGGATGCCTACGTGCGCGACGAACACTATCTGGCGCTGCCGCCCGATTTGCCGCCCGGTGAATACCACGTTACGGCCGGCTTGTGGGTGCAGTCCGAAGGCTGGCGGCTGCCGCTGCTGGTGGACGGGGTGCAGGTGGGGGATAATGTGGAACTGTTTACACTGACGGTGAAATAGGGGCGTGGCCTGTGTGCCCCCCCCTAACGATAAACATCATGCGCGTAATCGGCGGAAAGGCAAAAGGGCGTAAATTAAAACGGGTTCCCGGCGACAGCACCCGGCCGATTATGGATCGGGTGAAAGAGAGCCTGTTCAACATCCTGGGGGATGTGTCCGGGCAGCGCTGGCTGGATTTGTTTGCCGGGACGGGGCAGGTAGGCATTGAGGCGCTCAGCCGGGGGGCGGCGGAAGTGGTGTTTGTGGACAAGATGCGCCCGGCCATCCTGACGATACAGGAGAATTTGCGCCAGACGCAGCTAACAACGGGGGCGGAGGTGCGGCAGATGGACGCTTTTGTTTATTTGCAACAACCCCCGACACGGCCGTTTGACCTGATCTATATTGCCCCGCCGCAGTATAAAGGCATCTGGTTGGAGGCGCTGAAAATGGTGGATGCACGGCCGTTGGCCTTCCTGAACCCCCATGGTCTGGTGGTGGTGCAAATTGACCCAAAAGAGAGGCAGCCGGTGGCACTATCTTCTCTCCATCTGGCCGATGAGCGGCGGTACGGGAATACGCTGCTGTGCTTTTATGAGATTGGAGATTCTTTCAATCTCCAATCTCTAATCTCCAATCACTAATTCTCCAACGTAATCTGAATCGCACATTGGTAGGCGGCCTCGCCGCTGCGGTTGAAAGCTGTCAGCCGGATCAGGTATGGCCCTGATTCCCACTGGCTGAGGTTGACGTTGCCTAACAAACTATCCACAACGGGCTGCGCGATGGTGCGCCCTACCAGGGAGGCCCATTGGCCGTTGGTTTGTGGGCCGTTGGCTTCCAGGGTATAGCCGCCAAAGTCAGGGGTGTTGGCTGTGCCGAAAAACTCGATGGATCCAGACACCGTAGCGCCGTTGCGTGGTTCGCTGATGGTCAGTTGCAGCGTGCAGCCGATGACAGGGGTGGGGGGAATGGCGAGCGTGGGAATGGTCACGGCCGTGTCCCCTTCGGCCGGTTCTGGCGTTTCCGTGGCGGGTGGGGCAATGGGCGGCGGCACCAACGGCTGGCTGGGCAGGGTAATCGTTGGCGCTAACGGTGGGGTGGGGGTAGATGTGGGAATGACCGGCGGCGAAGGGGAGGCGAATGGCGTGCGCTCCAGGTCAGGCGTGGGCGTCGGCGGGCGCAGCAGTTCCGGCGGCAGCGTAGGCGCTACCTGGTAATTGACGTAGAGGATGATGCCGATGACGGCCGTGAGCGCCAGAATGAAGATGGCCGCATTATTGCGTAATTGGCGCCCCCGCTCCAGTTCCAAACCAAACACAGCCCGCTGCAACAGCCGCCGCGCCCGCAAAAATTCACTGATGTACCAGATCAGACCAAGCGAGGCCAGAAGCAGCATCCAGACATCATTTCGCAGGACGAAGATATAAATTCTTTCCATTGTGGTGGAGATGGGCGATTAAGGGATTGGGGATGCGGGATTCAGGCAATCTCTCATCTCCAATCCCCACTTTATAACCTGAGCAAGATACCACGAATCAGCGTCATCAGGTTGGGAACGATTTGTTTGCCCGTTTCTAACACTTCATCATGGGTGACGGTTGTACCGGGTTGGGGGTCTGGGTCTGCTTTATTGGTGATTGAGGAGATACCGACCACGCGCAGGCCGCCATGCCGGGCGACCACCACTTCGGGCACGGTAGACATGCCCACCGCGTCGGCGCCCACTGCCCGCAGAAAACGGAGTTCGGCCGGGGTTTCAAAACTGGGGCCGGCTACATAGCCATAGACGCCTTGTTGCAGGGTAAAGCCGCGCACCTGGGCCACTTCCAGGGCAATCTGGCGCAGGTGGGGGTCATACGGCCGTGTCATGTCGGGGAAACGTGACCCAAAGCTGTCCTCGTTTGGCCCCCGCAGCGGGTTGTTCCCGGCGATGCCCAGGAAGTTGATATGGTCGGTAATGAGCATCAAATCGCCTGGTTGGAAGGCGGCATTGATGCCGCCGGCGGCGTTGGTGACGATGAGGGTATGTATGCCTAATAATTGCATGACGCGCACAGGCAGCGTAATGTGGGACATGGAATACCCTTCGTAAAAATGGGCGCGCCCCTGCTGCACCAGCACCGTTTGCCCTTCTAGCTGGCCGATGACCAGCCGCCCGCCGTGTCCGGGCACGGTGGAAGCCGGCCAATGGGGAATTTGTTCATAGGGGATAATGTGGGGATTCTGGATGCTGTCGGCCAGCGCGTTGAGGCCAGAACCAAGCACCAGACCAACCGTTGGTTGATAGGAGGTGAGTTGGCGCACGGCCGAAGCTGCGGCGGCAACCTGGGTGGTAGTTATTTCATTCATAGGGGTTCCAGCAAAACAGAGCGCCTGACTTTTCAGGAAGCGGGCACAGCTACGGCATCTTCAAAAAAGAATTCTGCTTCGTCGCCGTCTTCATCATGGACATCATCGTCACCCAAATGGGTGTAAATTTGGGTGGTGGAGATGTTGGCGTGGCCCAACAGCCTTTGTACCTCTTGCAGATCGGAGCCGCTGTGCAGTTTATGGGCGGCGAAGCTGTGGCGCAGGGTGTGAGGGGTTACTGAAGTCTTCAGCTCAGCCTGCTTCGCATATGCCTTGATGATGAGCCATAACCCCTGGCGTGTGAGCTGCTGCCCGCGATGATTGAGAAACAGGGCTTTTTCTTCTTTGTCTTTCACCAGGTACGGCCGTCCCTCTTCCAGATACAGCGACAATATCTGCCGCGTGTGGGCGTCAAAGGGCAGCTTGCGGCTGCTTTCTTCTTTGCCGGGGCAATAGAGCAGGGCATGTTCCAGGTCAATATCTTCGATCTGCAAAGAAACCACTTCGGTTACCCGCATGCCGGTAGAGTACAAGACATTGAGTAAAGCGGTGTCGCGCAAATTTTTTGGGGTGCGTTTTTGGGCCGGCGCTGCCAGCAGTTGGTCAACTTCTTGAAAGGTTAAGGTTTGTGGCAGCCGTTTTTTTACTTTGGGAGAATCTACCTGCGTTGTGGGGTTATCGTCAATGGCATTCTGTTCGTGTAAATAGTTGAAAAAGGATTTCACCGCCGCCACTTTACGGGCTACAGACGAGGATGCATACGGCTGGCTTTTCATAAACTCGACGTAATCATATACAATGTCGGGTGTCACATCATTCCAGGAGTCAATGTCCCCATAACGGCCGTTGTGCAAAAAAATGACAAACTGGTTAAGGTCGTTTTTATAAGCAGCGGTTGTATTATTGGAGTAGTTGTACTCTTCCTGAAGGTAATCCAGAAAGGCGAGCAGCTGTTCATCCATCCCCTGCAACTCCTTACGAACACAACGACAATTTATGCAGGGCCGTGTATTCGTATAGCAATACTGGCGGGTTGAATCACCAAATGAATGCCATTGTTGTTTGATTGAGGTACTTATGATCTTTCGATTACATTAACGCCGATGCAGATGCCCTCAAACAGCGGATTATGTTATCAGGCCGACTGTAATCTCAGATTACGTTTTAAGATTATGTTAGTTAAATCTGCGAGCATTATAGCAATTACTTTGCATAAGATCAAACATGAATCAACATAAAATTTGAAATTAACACCTATACGAATTTTTGCACCCTTTGATCAATCTTAATGAATGTGTGAGGATGAAGATAACGTGGTAGCATATGCAGTTATCAGAGGGGGGGAGGCAACTATACAATTGAGAGTGAAACATGAGTGAGACCAAAAAACAGCATAAACCGGCACAAAGTCAGTTTGAGGCTTATTTCCGCCGGGGAACGGACCTGCTGCATGAAGGGAAGGCGGCGCAAGCGGCGCCGCTGCTGCAAAAAGCATACGATTTGGAACCGGAGCATAGGGACACGGCCGTAAACCTCAGCAGCGCCTATATCCTTACCAGTAAATTTCGCCAGGCCGTGCCCATTTTAGAAGCGTTGGTCGCCCGTTATCCTGACGACCCCGCTATCTGGACAAACCTGGGGGCGGCTTACCTGGGCAATCCCATTCTGGCTGCCGACGAAGACCAGTTAAAAGCCATTACGGCTTTTCAGCAGGCATTGGCGCTGAATCCCATCGCCCCCCATGTAGCCTATAACATTGGCCTGGTTTACCGTGACCGGCGCGACCATGAGCAGGCCGTTACCTGGTTTCAGCGCGCGTTGCAAGCCAACCCCCATGATCGGGATGCCCAGCGGTTGATTAGCCAGTTAAGCCAGCCAACTGATCCGGCTCCGTCAGGCTAGATGAAATTAAGTCCGGGAACACTTGACACCTGAACACTTATATCAACCGGTCACTTTATTCGAGGAGACGACCGGGTTAGCAGCCCACTGCACGGAATGGAAATTCATCATTCATCCTTCCTAATTTATAATTCCCACAGGAGCGTTTATGCCGCTAAATACCGCACAATTCAGCCTGCCATTCCGCCCATTTGCCGCCCGGATGCTGACGGAAGGTTTGCCTGATATTTTTATCCGCACATTTGCCGGTTATTATGAGCAGTTGATGGCCGGTAGTACCGGCTTGATCCCAGAGGCAGAAATTCAGCCGGTGACTTCCCTGCCAGATGCCGATACATTTTCAGAAGAGATGGCAGCTATTGGCGAAGCGGCGATGTCGCGCACGGCCGTCATCAAACTCAATGGCGGCCTGGGCACCAGCATGGGGTTGGAACAGGCCAAATCTTTGCTGGTGGTGAAAGAGGGGTTGTCTTTTTTAGACATTATTGCCCGGCAGTCAATTTGCACGGCCGTGCCCCTCATCCTCATGGACAGCTTCAGCACCCAGGAAGATTCCCGCCACGTCTTTTGCCGTTATCCAGCGTTAGACAAAGGGCTGCCACAAACCTTTTTGCAGCACAAGGCCCCCAAAATCAACGAGGCCGACCTGACCCCTGTTTCCTGGCCCGCCAACCCGGCCCTGGAATGGTGCCCGCCGGGTCATGGTGATATTTACACCGCTTTGGTGACCAGCGGTACACTGGCGGCGCTGCTGGCGCAGGGGTATGAGTACGCCTTTGTTTCCAACGCCGATAACCTGGGCGCTGTTATTGACCGGCGCATTCTAGGCTACTTTGCCAGCCAGCATATTCCCTTTATGATGGAAGTGGCTAACCGCACGGAAATGGACCGCAAAGGCGGTCATCTGGCGCAGCGACCAGACGGCCAACTCATCTTGCGGGAATCGGCGCAGTGCCCGGATGAGGACCAGGACGCTTTTCAGGATATAAGCCGTTACCGTTACTTCAATACCAATAACCTCTGGTTTCATTTGCCCTCTTTGCAGCAAGTCATGCAAGAGCAGGATTATCAGTTGGGGCTGCCGATCATCCGCAACCGTAAAACAGTTGATCCCCGTGACGCCGATTCAACGGCCGTGTACCAGCTAGAAACCGCCATGGGGTCGGCCATTGCCATCTTTGCCGGGGCGCAGGCCGTGCGTGTGGGCCGGGAACGGTTTGCGCCGGTGAAAACGACCAATGAATTATTGGCCGTGCGTTCGGATGCTTATGAGTTAACGCCCGATTTCCGGGTTATTCCCGGCGCCGGCCGCCATATGATGCATTTTGTGGTCAACCTGGACCCGACCTATTATAAATTTCACTATGATTTGGAGGCGCGTTTTCCTTATGGAACGCCTTCCTTGATTCAATGCAGACGCTTTGACGTGAGCGGCGATGTCTGTTTTGGTAAAGGGGTGGTGTGCCGGGGCGAGGTGATGATTAAAAACGAAAGCGACCGGCAAGTCACGATTCCTGATGGAACTGTTTTGGAAGGCGTTATAAAATTCACATAGTCACGATGCTGGTTGGTGGCTGGTGGTGAGCGGCTTGTACCAGGGACCAGCCATGATGGGAGAGAACCATGTTTGAGCATGTATTAGTTCCGGTAGATTTTTCAGAGCGCAACCCGCAGGCTTTGGCGGTGGCGGTGGAGATGGCGCGGCTGGGGAACGGCCGTGTCACCCTCCTGCATGTCATCAAACTTATCAGCGGCGCGCTGGAAGATTTTCAAGACTTTTACGAGAAATTGGAAGCCGAAGCCCAGGACAAAATGACCACGTTGATGGCCGCGCAGCCAGATGTGGAAATCCCGCTGTTGTCGCACATTATCGTGGGGCATCGCGTAGAAGAAATTCTGCGTTTTGCCGTAGCCCAAGAAGTGGATTTGATCGTGATGAGTTCCCACAAAATTGATTTGCAGCACCCGGATGAAGGGTGGGGCACCATCAGCCATAAAGTGAGTATCCTGGCCCAGTGCCCGGTTTTGCTGGTGAAGTGATACAAGTGCTGCCAGAACCTGATGCCCTTCTGCTACCCCCTATCTTCCGCCGCGGCTGGTATGTGCGGGAGGTGGCGCGGCAAAATGGTTGGGTGCAGGTTTGTTACGAGGAACGGGTGTATCATGGCAACCAACCGGGTGAGGTCGTGTTATCATTGACAGGGTGGGTGGTGGAAACGGCCGTGACCGCCATCCTTATCCGCCACTTGTACCACTTTCACCCGACAGGTTTCTTACCTGATGAATGGTTTGCCGACCCCGGTGATCATGGCTATTCGTCCTGGCGTCTTTTCTGGCAGCCATTGGCAACGGCCAAACTGGTGCAGGGGCAACAGGCATGGCTGGAAATGGTACGGGATAGACTGGCAATTGGTGATTTGTCTGTTTGACCGGGAATTTGGAGATCAAACACCCGCCCCGGTCGCCAGAGAAATCGAAAGCTCACGCAGCACAAAATAGCACCAAACTTCTTTTAGATGGAGATAATGGATTGAAAATTTTCAACTAATCTCAAATCTCCCATCTCTAATCTCAATTCGCAATCGGAGGTACCCCATAAAATGGCAGAAGTGCAGTATTATCAGAACGATTCCCGCTGGAAGGATGTCAAAATTGGCACAGACCAGCATATGACCATCGGCATGGTGGGCTGTTTGCTCACCAGCATGACGATGGTGATGAACCACTTTGGCGCTAACGAGACGCCGTTGACACTAAACCAGAAGATGGTTGCCAGCGGTGGTTATAGCGGCGCCTGGATTAAATCGGCCTCCATACCGGGGCAGTTCCCGGCGTTGGGCGTGAAGCGGCAGCGCTATGTGGAATGTAAAAACCCTATCCCCGCGCCCATGGCCGATATTGACATGGGGTTGGCCGCGGGGTCTATGATCGTGGTGCAGGTAGATCGGGAAGAGGATCGCGCTTTTGAAGAGGAAGATGGGCATTGGGTGGTGCTGACGAAAAAGGTGGGGGACGATTACCAGATGTGGGATCCCTGGCAGAAACAAGGTGCGCCGGATACGCTGGTGGGCCGTTATGGCTTTGGCAGCAAACGGCCGGAAGAGATCATCCAAAAAGTGATCTGGCACGGCACGGGCGACCTGCCCAAAGCGGAAGACAAACCGGCTGTGCCGGCCACACCGGCCGCACCCACAGCACCGGCGGCGCCTGCTGCACCCGCCCAACCGGCGCCGGGTGATGACAAACCGATGGCCGTCAAACCAACCACCGAAATTACGCTGCGCCGCCAGCCGGTGATTGATCCCGGCAATGTGATCAAGAGTGTGCCGGGCACGGCCGTACTCACCATTCTCGATCTACCCTCCCAGGCGCGGCCCAAGATTGGCAAACAGGGCCAATGGCTGCGTGTGCGGGAGCCGGGTGGCAGCGAAGGGTATGTGGCTGCCTGGCTGGTGCAGGAAACGGCCGTGCCCAGTGCCCCAGCGCCCGATACTCCCCGCACTACTGACCAACCCGCCGCCAGGCTGATGGTGAAGACCACCGGCGACAGCGTCTCCTTCCGCTCCGCGCCTCGCGTGGGGGATGACACCTTCATCGCTTCCCTGGCGAAGGGCACAACCTTGCAGGTGATTGAAGGCGGCAACCCGGCCAGTAAAATTGGCGTGCAGGGACAATGGTTGCAGGTGCAGTTGGGGGACGGCCGTCAGGGTTATGTGGCTGCCTGGTTTGTTGCCAGGTCGTAAGTCTCAAGGTGCGACGTACCTCAGAGGTGCGTCGCACCTTGAGCGCCCAACAACACGGCCGTAAACCAGACCAAAAAGTCATACTTCATCAACTGGCTCAGTCGCTCCAACTGTGGGGCAGTGCGGTAGCGCGTCAGGCGCAGCAGCACATAAATCAGCACCGGATACACCCCCACCGCTACCACCAGCGCATAAATCGGCCGGTAACCGCCAAAATGGTAAGGCAGCATCATCGTCACAATGGTGACGGCCGCCAGCAAGAAAAAGATAATGCGCGCCGGCCGCCGCCCCCAGGCGGTGGCAATGGTGCGACAGCGATGGTGCAAATCCCCCTCATAATCTGCCAGCGTCTTCAAAATCTCCCGCCCCATGATGGCTGTAAAAATAACCGCCGCCAGCCAGAGCGACGGCCGTGCGTTCCCCGCCGCCACCCCGCCAAACACCGCGCTCATGGCCGAAATGGACGCGATGGTAAAGTTGCCAAACAAGACGGTGCTTTTGAATTTCCAGGAGTACAGATAGAGCAAAATGGTGGAGACCAGGGCAATGGCAAAGGCCGCCGGGTTGATGAAGGCGGCAATGAGCAGCGAAGCCAGCGTCAGAACCAGCGAAAACATCCAGGCGGAACGGGGGCTGACCATGCCAGAGGGCAACGGCCGTTGCGGTTGGTTGATGCGGTCAATGTCAATGTCCAGATAATCGTTCCAGGCGTTGGCGGCCATGGAAATGAGGATGGTGGCCAGCATCGCCAGCCCAATGTCCATCCACGCCCCTGTCCCGGCCACATAGCCGCCCAACAACACCGCCAACCCACCGGTCAGGCTGGTCAACGGCCGTCCTAACTTAAACAACCCCTTCAATTCGCGCATCATCGTCTTTCCTCAGTAACAAGTTCTATCGCCGTCTGATGGCGATCAATCGCCTACTACGAACAGGGTAAACTCGATACAATACCCATTATGATTACCAGCCCCACCAATGACAAAGT
Organism: Anaerolineae bacterium; assembly: GCA_019637635.1. Lineage (GTDB taxonomy): Bacteria > Chloroflexota > Anaerolineae > Promineifilales > Promineifilaceae > CAADGU01. The sequence continues at coordinate 828 of JAHBVI010000092.1, read as the reverse complement.
AAAAATGGTACGCCGCCTGCAAACGGAGCGCCACTTTCGGGCGCAGGAGCAGGCATTTGTGGTGGAAGGCGACCGCTGGTTGGCCGAATTGGTGCGCCACCAGATTACGCCGCGCCACCTCTTTTTTACCGCCGCCTGGCAGGCCACACACGCCGAAATTTTAGCGCAGCTTGCCGAATTTACCCACCGGCCCGGCCTGCTGGTTAACGAAGCCGTTATGGTGGCGATGAGCGATACAACCACGCCGCCGGGCGTTCTGGCGGTTGTACCCACACCGCAGTTTGCCTTACCCTCACGGCCGTCGCTACTGCTCATCCTTGATGCTATGAATAACCCCGGCAACCTGGGCACGATGCTGCGCACCGCAGCGGCGGCCGGGGTAGATGGCGTATTGTTAACGCCGGGCAGCGTAGACGCCACCAATCCCAAAGTGGTGCGTGGCAGCATGGGGGCGCTGCTGCGGCTGCCTGTTCATGCCCTCAGTTGGGCGCAAATTGCGGATGTGGTGCAGGGGATGACGGTGTGGCTGGCGGATGTGGCGGCCGGGGAAGTGTATACGGCCGTGAACTGGCAATCCCCCTCCGCCCTCATCATCGGCAGCGAAGCCGGCGGCGCCGGGCAAGAGGCATATCAGGTGGCGCACGGCCGTATGACCATCCCCATGTCTGCCGCTACCGAATCACTCAATGCGGCTGTGGCAGCGGCGGTGATTTTGTTTGAAGCCCGGCGTCAGAGGGGTGAGCAGGTGAGCAGGTGAAGGAGGTGAGCAGGTGAAGGGGGTGAGGGGGTGAAGGGGAGATTATCCAATCTCTCAATCTCCAATCTCCA
>JAHBVI010000091.1 GCA_019637635.1 Anaerolineae bacterium | reverse complement strand
TCACCGATTACCGTTCACGTATTACGTATTACCGATTACGGATTACGCTTTACGCCCTCCTCCTTCTCCTCACAATCACCGCTTGCGCCGCCCCCAGCCGCGACCGCCGCGATGCGGCCAGCAGCGCCGAACCGACGCCCATCCCCACGGCCGTCGTGCCCAACAAACCCACCTATACCGTGCAGCGCGGGGATGTGGTCTATGCCGCCAGCTACAGCGGCCGTATCAACCCCACCAACGAAGTCAGCCTGGCCTTCGCCCAGAACGGGCAGGTGGCCGAGGTATTCGTAGAACGGGGCGAAACGGTGCTGGAAGGTGTGCCTATTGCCCGGCTGGACACCGCCGAACTGGAACGGGAACTGGCGCTGGCGCAGTCGGCATTAGAAGTGGCCCAGGCGCAGTTAACGGCCGTAGAAACCACCAATGCCGCCCAACGCAGTCGCGCCACACTGGCCCTGGCGCTGGCGCAGCTTGACCTGGATTTTGCCACGGCGCAGGCGGGTGAAAACCCCAACCCGGAACAGAGTTATCAGATGGGCCGGCTGACGATTTTGCGTGACCTGGCGCAGTTGGCGGTGGATGAACTGGCTACGGCCGTAGACCCGCAACTAAGCGCCAACGTCCAGCAGGCCCAACTGCGCGTCACCGAATTGGAAACGGCCATTGCCAACGCCGTCTTGATAGCCCCTGCCGATGGTGTGCTGGTCTCGCTCAATTTGTCGCCGGGGCGCGGCGTGGCTGCCGGTGAACCGGTAGCTACCCTGGCCGACCTGGAAGAGTTGGAAGTGAACGCCAATTTGCAGACCACGCAAATGGGCGAACTGGCCGAAGGCATGCCCGCGCTCATCTTCCCGGCCAACCGTCCCGGCGAATCCTTCCCCGGCACGATCCGGCAGATGCCCTACCCCTACGGCACACGCGGCAGCGCCGACGTGCCCCCCACCGATAGCTCCACCCGCTTCGCCTTTGACAACCCCGCCGACGCGCGGCAATTCCAGCCCGGCGACCGGGTGCGGGTGGAAGTGGTAATTGAAGAGCGCCCGGATGTGCTCTGGCTGCCGCCCGCCGCCGTGCGCAACTTTAGCGGTCGCTACTTTGTGGTAGTGCAAGACGCCATCGGGCAAAGCCGGGTGGATGTGGCGCTGGGCATTGAAGGCGACGGCCGTGTGGAAATCCGCGAAGGGCTGTCCGAGGGGCAGGTTATTGTAGGACAGTAACTCGTGATGGGTGACTTTTGGTCACGCATCACGCATCACGCATTACCATGTCTTTTCTCTACCGCACCCGCGCCATTTTCACCATTACCTTCAAACGTCTCTGGGCGCAGCGAGGGCTGACGGCCGTAACCCTCATTGGCCTGACCATCGCCGTTGCCCTCATCACCACCGTGCCGCTGTACGCCGACGCCGTCAACTTCCGCATGTTGCAGGAGCGGTTGAGCAATCAGTCCCAACGCGGCGGGCGACCCCCCTTTGCCTACCTGTACAACTACATCGGCGCCTGGTATGGCGCGGTGGAGTGGGAAACGATCCAACCGCTGGACAACTACCTGCAAAATCGGGCCGCGTCCGCCTTGGGCCTGCCGGAAGAAATTGTCATCCGCCACCTGGAGACAGACCGGTATCGCCTTTACCCGGCGGGCGCGGAAAGTTACGCCGCCGACCGGGCTTTGGGCATCGTTCACCTGGCGACCACCCAGCAGATAGAAGAGGCGATTGAGATTGTGGACGGCCGTTTTCCCCAATACACCGCCGACGGCCCCATTGAAATCCTGGTGGCCGAGGCCACTGCCAACCAACTGGGCATCCAGGCCGGCGACCAATTCATCGCCTACAACTTCCGCAACCCCACCGCCGCCAACCGCGACCTGCCGCTCACCGTCGCCGGCGTCTGGCGGCCCAAAGACGAGCGCGACCCCTTCTGGTTCTTTGCCCCCTCCGTCTTCGACGATCTGCTGCTGGTGGCCGAAGAGATATTCCCCAACCGGCTGGCCCCGCTGCTGGACGACGAGATCCAACTGGCGACCTGGTATCTGGTTCTGGACGGCAGCCGGGTGAATACCGGTGACGTGAATGCGCTGATCGCCCGTGCCCAACAGGTGGAGCGTCAGGTCAACAATCTGCTGCCGGAAACCTCCAACCCATTGACCCCGGCCGATCCCATGCTTTCCTACCAGCGCGCCGTCGGCCAGCTCACCGTGCTGCTCACCGCCTACAACATCCCCATCATCTTCCTCATCCTGGCCTTCATCGCCCTCATCGTCAATCTGGCCGTAGACCAGCGGCGCAACGAGATCGCCGTCATGCGCAGCCGGGGGGCCACCCCCTGGCAGGTAGTCGGTTTTGCCGTGTTGGAAGGGGTGCTGCTGGGGCTGATCGCCTGGGCGCTGGGCACGCTGTTGGGGCTGGGTTTTACGCAGTTGATGGGGCGGGCGCGCAGTTTTATGGACTTTACGGCCGATACCGGCTTGCGCGTGGCCATCAACGATGCCGGGCTGCGGGCAGGCGCTATCGCCATCGCTCTGGCGCTGCTGGCCCAGGTTTTACCTACCATCTCCGCTTCCCGCGACACCATCATCACCTACAAACAAGGGCAGGCGCGTTCGGCTGGCAAACCCTGGTACCAACGCATCTGGTTAGACCTGCTGCTGCTCATCCCCACCGTCTACGGCTTTTACCTGCTGCAACAACAAGGGTCGCTCATCGCCATGGGTGAAGGGGCGGCCACGGATCCGTTTGCCAATCCGCTGCTCTTTTTGTTGCCGGCGCTGGCGGTGTTTGCCTTCACCCTTTTCTCCTTGCGCATGTTGCCCTGGCTGATGGAAGCGTTAAGCTGGCTGCTGTTTCGCACCAACAGCGTGGGGCTGCTCATGGCCGCCCGCCATCTGGCGCGCACCCCCCGCGCCTACGCCACACCGCTCATTTTGCTCGTCCTCACCGTCAGCCTGTCCGTCTTCACCGCTTCCCTGGCGCTGACGCTGGATTTCCAGCTTTACGATGATTATCTGTACCGCACCGGCGCTGACCTGAATCTGGAAGGGCCGGGGCGCGAATATGGGGCCAGCAGCAGCTTTGCCAACCTGCCGGGCAGCAGACCACCGCCCAGCCGGGCCATTTACCTGCCTCTCAGCGAGTATCTGGACTTTCCCGGCGTGGAAGCGGCGGCGCCGGTGGGTAACTATGCAGTTACGGCGCGGGTGGGCAATGCCAATATCAACGGCGCGTTTTATGGCATTGACCGCACCACCTTCCCGGCGGTGGGCTTCTGGCGGTACGATTTTGCCCCTTACCGGCTGGGGTCGTTGGTAAATTTGTTGGCCGCGTCGCCGGATGGGGTGCTGGTGGCCAATAGTTTTCTGGCGGAGACGGGGCTGCGCGTGGGCGACTTTGTGCGATTGGATGTGCGCATGGGGGAAGCACACGTGCAGTTGAACGCCCAGATTTTAGGCGCGTTTGATTATTTCCCCACCTGGTATCCGGAGTCCGGGCCGCTGTTTGTGGGCAATCTGGACAATCTGTTTGCCCTGGCGGGCAGCGATTTCCCTTACCGGGTGTGGATGCGCACATCGCCGGATTTTGACGAGGAGGCGTTTCGCCAGGCGTTGCGGGAGCGGCAGTTGATCCAGTGGCGCTGGCTGGAACCGTATGCCGGGATTGGCCAGGAGCAGACGCGGCCGGAGCGGCAGGGTTTGTTTGGCCTGCTCTCGGTTGGTTTTCTGGCGGCGGCGCTGCTGACGGTGATGGGCTTTTTTATGTATGCGCTTTATTCGTTCCGGCGGCGGTTTATTGAACTGGGCATTTTACGGGCGGTGGGGCTATCGCAGGCGCAGATGTTGGTGTTTGTGGCCTGTGAAATGGGTTTTCTCATCCTGACGGGGCTGGGCCTGGGTATTCTGCTTGGCTCGTGGGTGAGCCAGCTGTTCATCCCCTTTCTGCAAATTGGCGCGGAGGCCAGCGACCTGGTGCCGCCGTATCTGGTGGAGATTGCGTGGAGCGCCGTTAGCCAGATTGCGCTGCTCTTTGGCGCGCTGTTTTTGGTAGCGATGCTGGTGTTGGGCATCTTGCTGCGGCGAATGAAAATTTTCCAGGCGGTGAAGTTGGGCGAAACGGCGTAGTCGGTAATCGGTTGTTCCCACCGATAACCGTTTACCGTTTACCGATTACTTTTGGAGATTGATATATGGTAGAACTGTACCCGATGACATTTGCGCCGGTGTTGAAGGATTATATTTGGGGAGGGCGGCGGTTGGCGCAGTTAGGACGGCCGTTGCCGCCGGGCATTATCGCCGAAAGTTGGGAGATTGCGGCGCATGAGGATGGGGTGACGGCCGTGACAAACGGCCGTTACGCGGGCCAACTGCTGACCGACGTGCAGGCGGAATTGGGACTGGATTTAATTGGTACTAATTGTGCCTGGGCGCAGGCGCGGGGTAAATTCCCGCTGCTGATCAAATTGCTGGACGCCAACCAACAACTCTCTGTGCAGGTACACCCGGATGATTCGTATGCCCTAGCGCATGAGGGGAATGAGTTAGGCAAGACGGAGATGTGGGTGGTGCTGGATGCCAAACCGGGGGCGCAGGTGCAGCTGGGCGTGAAGGCGGGCACGACGCCGGAACTGTTCCGACGGGGCATTGAAGAGGGTCGGCTGGAGCCTTATTTGCACTACGTCCCCATCAAACCGGGCGACCATATTTGTGTACCCGCCGGGACGCTGCACGCCATTATGGACGGTATTCTCATTGCTGAAATCCAGCAAAACTCGAATACGACGTACCGGGTGTATGACTGGAATCGGGTGGGGGCGGATGGCAAGGCACGGCCGTTGCACATAGACCAGGCGCTAGGCGTGATCAACTTTAGCCAGGTGGAGCCGTCTCTCTGTCCGGCGGAGGTGGCGGAGTTGAACGGCTTCAGCCGTTCACTTCTGTGCGCCAACCAATACTTTGTCACGGAGCGGGTAGAAATGGCAGCGGGGGCGGTGTTTGCGGGGAATTGTGACGGCCGTAGCCTGGAAATATGGGGCGTGTTAAGCGGAGAGGTGGTGGTGAATGGGGTGGCGTTGACGGCCGTGCAATTTGCTTTGCTGCCGGCAGCGATGGGAGAATTTGGGGTAACGGCCGTGACAAAGGCCACCTTATTACGTACCCATGTGGAGGAAAGTCAAAACGCATGAATTCTATCGTATTACCCACCATCCCCACCCCGCTTAACTGGGCAATGCTGCCGGAGATGTGGCGGCTGGATGACCACGCGCTGCTCATTCAGGCCGGCGCGGCGACCGATTTATTCATTGACCCGCGTGGGGAATATGACAAAAACAATGCGCCCCGGCTGGCGTTTACACCGGACGCCGTTTATACTATTCAGGCCAGAGTGACAGTAGATTTTCAGGCCGATTATGACGCCGGTGCGTTTATTTTGTGGGCCAACGAGCGGCATTGGGCCAAATTTGCCTTTGAATTGTCGCCGCAAAAGCAGCGGACCATTGTCTCCGTTGTCACCCACGACACCTCGGATGACTGCAATGCGCTGACCATTGCCGGGAATGAGGTCTATCTGCGAGTGGCGAAGTTGGGCCAGGCGTATGCGTTTCATGCGTCGGTGGACGGCCGTGTCTGGCATCTCATCCGCTATTTTTCCTCTAACAACCTGGAAAACGCCACCGTCAACTTTTCGGCACAGTCGCCCATGGGGGAAGGGTGTACGGCCGTGTTTAGCGAGATTGGGTATACGGCCGTGCTGCTAGAAGACATCCGCAATGGCACATAACCACGTATCGCTGTCCCACCACTTGCAAAATCACAGCAATCAGGCAACATTGACACATGGAATACGAGAATCAGGAATCAGAACCTGTTGAACTCAAGGACACGGTAGCAGAAAAACGAAAATACCGCGTCCTCAATGTTGAAGGGGCACGCCAGGTATCGGTTGCCTGGCTGGAAAGCATAGACTTAGATGGCGCGGTTACTTTTGGCCTGCCAGAAATTGATGATCGCTACCACGTCTGGCGGGTGCCTCTGGTGAGCAAAAACTCACAAGAACGGATTGGTGAAATTGTCATAGATGCTTACACTTCGTTGCTGTTACAAGACAAGACAACAGCCCCCGAACTGCTCGAAGCCCGGCTGCTACATCGCAAAAGCGTTAAACCACCCTCAACTGCACACCCTAAAAGTTATAAGCCGTCCAATCTTCGCAACACGATTGCCTTAGGTGACGCTGAAGAGATTCTTTCCGAACTACCGGAAGCCTCTGTGGACTTGATTTTCACTTCTCCACCTTACTTCAACGCCCGGCCAGAATACGAGGATTATCTCACCTACGAAGAATATCTGCTGAAAATGCGCAAAATCATCCGCGCCAGCCATCGTGTGTTGAACGAAGGGCGCTTTTTTGTGATGAACATTTCGCCGGTGCTCATTCGCCGGGCCAACCGTACCCAATCCTCCCGGCGAATTGCCGTACCTTTTGACATGCACCGGCTGTTTGTGGAAGAAGGCTATGACTTTATTGACGACATCATCTGGGCCAAACCGGAAGGCGCGGGGTGGGCTACCGGACGTGGGCGACGTTTTGCCGCTGACCGTAACCCCCTGCAATACAAACCTGTACCCGTCACCGAATACATTCTGGTTTATCGCAAACAGTCGCCCCATCTCCTTGATTGGAACATTCGCACGCATCCCAATCAGGAACTTGTTCAGGCATCAAAAATAGAAGATGGCTATGAAGTCACCAACATCTGGCAAATTTCCCCCACTTTTGACAAAGAACACCCGGCCATTTTCCCAGAAGAGTTAGCGGCCAAAGTCATTGCTTATTACTCCTTTGTAGATGATGTAATACTAGACCCCTTTGCCGGTTCAGGCACAGTGGGTCTGGCCGCCGCCAAAGCCAAACGGCGTTTCGTTTTGATTGACCAGGAGCCAAAATACATTAACCTGATGCGCGAACGGGCCAAATTATGGCTGGGCAAAGAAGCCGCCGATATTTTATGTGTGAACTGTCCTCCCATCTCTGTGGATAATATGCTGCTCTAGGTGTGATTCATGGTTGAACACGAACCTCTCACCAGCTTCCTTGACTTGCTAGATGACAATGCCAAAGCATTGTTAAATGCCAGTGGTAACGACTTGATCCAAAAGATAGGGATGGAGACGGTACGAACAGTTGTCCTGGATGTGCTTTCTGGTCGAAATTTGCGTGATTCCACGGAAATGCTGACGCGCCGTCGTCTGGCGGCTCTCAATGCTGCCACTGTTGCCATGATGTTACGCGGTGCTGCTTCTCAACCTGATTTTGTGGAAAAATTACCTGAAATTGCCGAAAGAATTTTGCGGCAAAAGCGTTTGTCTCGTTCAGAAAAGTGGATGGCACAATGGGTATTAGGTTTGACAGATAAAGCCTCACAAAATGTACTGCGTGATGATGCCGAATTGCTCACTGAATATCGCCTACGTTATGAGTCTGTTTATCAGGAAGTAATTGTCCAGAGTGTCGAAAATTATGGACCATTGCAGGCAAAACTTTTTTTGAACGACAAGTTTATAGCTGATTTAGGCTGGGCTTTTATGCTCTATTTGTTGGGAGCGATTGGAGCGCAAACACTTGCTATTCGGGGATCGGAAAAATCTTTGTATGGGAAATTATTTGAACGCCTGGTGTTGGGTTCACTCCTGACTATTCTTGGTTTTCAACACACCGGCTCGAGTGGGGCAGTCAGTTTTCAACGCGAATTTTGGTTGTCTTCGCAAGAGGATCGGCGTGAAAGTGATGCTACTGCGCTATGGGAAGCAGGCAAGGGGGCTAGATTTGACATTGGGTTTATTGGGCGGGGCAACCCGGAGATTTCTTTGGACAAAGTAACCCGGTTTGAGCGAGAGATAAGTCTTGGTCGTTCTACCTGGTATCTGGCCACCATTATCATTGTGGATCGCATTGGGGAGGGCAGCCGTATCAAGGAATTGGCGCGGCGCGTTGATGGGGATATTGTGCAGATGAGTCTGGCTTATTGGCCTCAAGAAGTAGCCCAAATTCTTCATCAACGGATGGGATTCGTGCATCCATTAGTGACTATACCTTCGCAGCGACATTCACCCATATCTGGCTGAGGCTATAAAAACTGTACCCTTTAGAATCTTTTCTGATCAGCAATTAACCTGGAACAACAAAACGATGGCAGAACCGATTATTCTTTGTGAGAATTTAGTCAAGATTTATAAGATTCAGGATGTGGAGGTGCTGGCACTGCAAGGGCTGGAACTGACGGTGCAGCGCGGTGAGTTGATGGGCATTGTGGGGGCCAGCGGCTCTGGCAAGTCTACGTTGATGAATGTGTTGGGGGGATTGGTACGGCCGTCCGCCGGTACCGCACTCGTAGACGGCCATGATCTGCTCAAATTGTCGGACGCGCAAATTAACAGGTACCGCCGGGAGAAGGTCGGCTTTGTCTGGCAGCAGGGGGCGCGCAACCTGATCCCCTACTTGAATGCGCTGGAAAATGTGGAAATGCCAATGACGCTGGCGGGTGTTCACGGCCGTCGCACCCGCCAATATGCCCACGAACTATTGGAAATGGTGCAGTTGTCTCACCGCCGTCACCACAAGCTGGGGCAGATGTCTGGTGGGGAGCAGCAGCGGGTAGCCATTGCCGTGGCGCTGGCGAATAACCCCAAAATTTTGCTGGCGGATGAACCGACCGGTGAACTGGATTCGACCACCGCCCTGACCATTTACGAGGCATTCCAGACGCTCAACCGGGAATTGGGGCTAACCATCCTCATCGTCAGCCACGACCCGACCATTGCCCGGCATGTGCAGCGGGTGATGCAGATTCGGGACGGCAAGGCTGCCAGCGAGACGGTGCGCCGTCGCCGCCGCCCAGAAACGGCCGCGGAAACAGCCAGCGACCATCATGATGACCATTTTGAGGAGCTGGTGGTGTTGGATTCGGTGGGACGGCTGCAACTGCCGAAACAATACCGGGAAGCGTTGAATTTACACGGCCGTGCCCGCATGGAACTGGTAGATGATCACCTGGTTATCCGTTCCGTCCCCCCCGAAGATTTGCACCAGCTACCGCCCGAACTACTGCACCAGGCAGAGGCAGCGGAGGAGAAGGGAGACGGCCGTGTCCAACAATGGCTGCACAAGATACGGCGGAAGAAGGTAATTGAGTAATTGAGTAATTGAGTAATTACCCAATTACCCCATTACTTCCTGGAGTGAAAGCCCATGTGGAGTTATTTGCCCGTTTTGATAGCTATTGTCGGCGGAGTAGCGGTGGTTATTCAGGCGCGTTTCAACGGTATGATGGACAGAGGCATGGGCACCGTGGAGAGCGTCTTTATCACCTATGGCCTGGGTGGGCTGATTATTGCCCTGGTGATGGTCGCCTTGCGTGGCGGCAACCTGACGGCGTTCCGCACGGTGCCCTGGTATGTGGCGCTTGCCGGGGTATGTGGCCTGCTCATCATAGGCGCCATCAGCTTTTCCGTGCCCCGACTGGGGCTGGCAGTGGCTTTCACCATCATGGTGACAACCCAGTTTGTGTTGGGCGCTGTTTTTGATCATTTTGGGTGGTTGGGTGGGGAGGTACGGCCGTTGACCCTGCAAAAAGCCGCCGGTATTCTCGTCTTGATAGTGGGGGTGTGGCTCATCATCCGCGAATAAGTTAACGACAGATTGGGGCATATTGCGTATTCTGGTTGGTGTATTGGATAATGGGCGGGAATACACGACACACCGTTTACCGCATGAAGGAGTATCATGTTTCTGATCACAATTATTAACGCGATTTATTGGTTGTTACTTATCCTGTTTCTGGCGCGGATGGTGATTTCATTTGCGCGCATAGACCCGTATGACCCTACCTGGGGGCGGCTGGCGCAGTTGGTCTATCAGGTGACGGAACCGATTATGGAGCCGGTGCGCCGCCTGGTACCGCCACAAGGTGGCCTGGATTTCAGCCCGTTGATCATTTTGTTAGGGTTGGCTGCCTTGCGCATGCTCTTGTTTTCACTTCTTTGAAACCAGGACCCGGCATAACTTGTTGATTTCTGTCCATAATTATTTGTGAGGGTTGTCTATTTACGGCCGTACCCATTCTCCCCTACCCTGTAGACAACAATTCTTGAGGAGGTAAAACATGATCAAGAAAAGCAAAGTCAAAGGGACCGATCAGGTCAAGGTTACATTCAGCCTGCCGCTGGATAATCCCCACGGCGCGGCAGCGGTGGTGGGTTCATTTAACGATTGGGACCCGGCAGCAAACAAGATGGCCAAACGGGCGAACAATACCTACAGCACGGCCGTGACCCTGAACGCCGGTCAGCGGTACGCCTTCCGCTACTATGCCGAAGATGGAAGCTGGTTCAACGACGACGAAGCCGATGGCTACGAACCCAACGAACACGGCGGGCAGAACTGTATTGTGGAGACGTGAAAAGAACCCCGGCAACGCCGGGGGTTTTCTATAGGCCCAGGCTCTCTAACCACTCCACCAGACCTTCGCGTGTCCAGTGGTTTTCATCTACCAACTGCATCATCTCTTCGGCAACGGGCTGGCGACGGCCGGTGGGGCCATGGACGATGAGTGTGTTCAGGTCGTAGCCCACTTTTTGGCTGAGCCGCCACAGAGCCATACTGTATGAAAAATCGGGGCGTTCAATAGATTGGGGGCCAAACGCGCCGGCATAGGCCGCGGCTACCGCGCAGGTTTTGTACGTTACCCGCTGTTCATAATGGTAATAGCCGGTGATCTGTTTTTCGATGAAAGCGTGGCGGCACAAGGGATGATAGGTACGGCCGATGCGTAAATAGTTGGAGAGGGTCGCCGTGTCCACCGGCTTGACAGGCGTGGGCATGTCAATAATCACCGGGCCGGGCAGCCCAGATTGAGGAGGACAGGTAGCGGCGGATGCCGCGCTTCTCTCTGTTATGTGGTTTTGTGGGGGAGGGGTAATGGGTAAGGAATGGCCTGGTGGGGGGGCAAAAAGGCGGGCGGCAATGTTGGCTAGTTTAACACGTGTTGACATAAGAATGCTCCAGTTGAGATAAACTTCTTCTTCCAGCTACATATTCGATAAAATCACTACCAATACACACCCGGACACCCCAGCCAAACACAGCGGACACTTTAACCGATCTTCGGCCAAAAGCACCAGCCGTACTTTTGTCGTAGCCTTCCAGATGTACGGAACGCTTACGTTTTGTCAATAGTGAATGGGACCTTGAAAAGGCTGGCTCCATCACCGATGCCGGGTTTATGATGATAACTTTAGCAACGGCCGTTCCCCCCCGCAACATTCCTCAGGTAAAATTCAGGCTGGTTTTACTCGTTATTCCTTGACTTTTCACTTCTCTACGGGCAGAATCGCGCCCTGCCCTTCTCAATACCTGTATCAAACCATGCGACTTTTTTGGGAATTCACCGTCCGCTCTTTCCAGCGCCACCTCACCTACCGGGCCGCGGCCGTGGCCGGGCTGGTCACAAACTTCTTTTTTGGCATCTTGCGTGTTTCGGTGCTGCTGGCAATTTTAGGTGAGCAGGAAAGTATTGAGGGCTACGGCCGTGCCGAACTCTTCACCTACATGGCCCTCACCCAGGCTATCATCGCTTACCTCAGTCTCTTTGGCTGGTATGACCTGATGAATGCCGTACACAGCGGCGAAATTGCCACCGATCTGCTCAAACCGATGGGTTTTGTGAGCTTTTGGCTGGCGCGGGACGTAGGTCGGGCGATGGTGGCGCTGCTGCTGCGCGGCGTCGCCATCATGGCGCTGTACAGCCTCTTTTTCGACATGGTACATCCGACGAGTGTGGCCCAGGCCACGGCCGTAGCCGTTTCCCTCATTCTGGCCTTGTTCATCAGCTTCGGCTTTCGCTTTTTGCTCAATCTCAGCGCCTTTTGGTCGCCCAATGCGCGGGGAATCGGCCGTTTTGGTTTTACGATCAGCTGGTTCTTTTCCGGTTTCCTGATGCCGCTGGCCTTTTTCCCCGCCTGGGTGCAGCAAATCGCTTACCTGACGCCGTTCCCTTACGCCTTGAATGTGATTGTAGAAATTTACACAGGCCAGCTTACCGGCCCCGCTTTGTGGCAAACGCTGTGCATCCAACTGCTGTGGGTGTTGCTGCTGTTTAGCCTGGCGCACGTGACATTGCGCACGGCCGTAAAACGCCTGGTCATCCTTGGCGGCTAACTGATTACCGATTACTGATTACCGATTACCGACCATGTGGCATACCCTCACCCTTTACCGGCGCTTAATGAGCGTGCAAATACGCAGCCAGATGCAGTACCGCACCGCCTTTGTGCTGGAGACGTTGAGTACGGCCGTTATCGTCGGCGTTGAATTTGGTTCTGTGGCCCTGGTACTCAACCGCTTTGGCGGCATCCAGGGCTGGACCCTGGCCGAAGTCGCCTTTTTATATGGCATGAGTGAAACCGCCTTTGGCTTCATGGATATGATCTTTGCCGGGTTCGACCCACCCGTCTTTGGGCAGCACGTCCGCCGGGGCACGTTTGACCAGCTTCTGCTGCGCCCCGTCAACATCACGGCACAGGTCATGGGGTCGGAATTCACGCTGCGCCGCCTGGGCAAAATTGCTCTGGGGCTGGCCATCTTCGCCTTTGCCCTGCAAGCCAACCCGATCATCTGGACGCCGCTGAAACTGGCCTACCTGCCCCTCGTCATGTTCAGTCTCTTTTTGTTTTTTGGCGGGCTGTTCATCATCGGCGCTACCATCACCTTTTGGACGGTGGACTCCATTGAAGTGATGAACATCCTCACCTACGGCAGCAGTTTTACCATTGACTACCCCATGACCATTTATCCCGACTGGATTCGCCGCTTTTTTACCTTTGTCGTGCCTGTTATCTTTCTGAGCTACTACCCGTCACTTTATTTTTTGGACAGGCCCGAACTGGCCGAAGCGCCGCCGTTTGCCCCCTTTCTCTCACCGGTAGTGGGTATAGGTTTGCTGCTGCTGGCGCTGCGCTTCTGGCATTTCGGCATTCGCCGCTATCAAAGTACCGGTACTTAAGGGGATTACTATGAGCATCATCACCGTCAAAAATCTGCGTAAAGAGTTTAAGGTCAGCAAACATTATCGGGGGATGTTGGGCACATTGCGTAACCTGACCACCCGCGAATTCACCCTGGTGAAAGCGGTAGACAACATTGACTTCACCGTCGCCAGGGGTGAACTGGTGGGCTACCTGGGGCCAAACGGGGCGGGTAAATCTACCACCATCAAGATGCTGACCGGGCTGCTGACACCAACGGACGGAGAAGTGGTGGTCAACGGCCGTGTCCCCCACCAGCAGCGCCGGCTTTACGTGCAGCGTATTGGCGCCGTTTTCGGCCAGCGCACCACCCTGTGGTGGGACCTGCCCGTTATCGAATCGTTGGAATTGCTGCGGCACATCTACCGCATTCCCCCTGACCGCTACCGTCAGAACCTGCACGAGTTCACCAGCCTGCTGGAAATGGAGCCTTTTCTGAACACGCCCGTCCGCTCGCTGTCATTGGGACAGCGGATGCGGGCCGACATTTGCGCCGCGCTGCTGCACGACCCCGACCTGCTTTTTCTGGACGAGCCGACCATTGGCCTGGACGTGGTCGCCAAAGAGCGCATCCGCGAATTTGTGCGGCACATCAACAGTGCCCGCGGCGTCACCATCCTGCTCACCACCCACGACATGGCCGACGTGGAACGCCTTTGCTCACGGGTGATGATTATCGATCACGGCCGTTTGCTCTATGACGGCCGTTTACAAACCCTGCAAGACCGCTTTGGCGGCAAGCGAGAACTGGTGGTAGATTTTGCCGAGCCTTACCCGGAGATGGCAGTACCCGGCGCTACCCTCACCCAATACCACAACCTGCGCGCCACCTATGAATTTGAGCGCCAGACCATCAGCGCCTCGGAACTGATCGGGCAGTTATCCAGTCAATACCGCATCCGCGACCTTTCCGTGCGCGAGCCGGACATTGAAAGCACCGTCCGCCGCATTTACCAGGAAGGGCTACTAACACCTCCTGGATAATCAGTACCTTTGTTCGTATCGTCCTGTGATTTACGGCTGATCTCGACAGGGTTGGCACATAGACAATGCACTGGGATCGTTTTACAGTTAAAATCAACACAGTGAGAGAATCTATGAACCAACAACGTTTATATGAGATACTTGATGCTTATTTCAATCTTAGCGAACTAAGTGAAATATGTTTCACCCTCCAAATTGACTTTGAGCATATTAGTGGTCACGAAAAGCGTGCAAAAATCCGCGATTTTATCCGATATTGTTTGGCTCAACAGCGAATCCCCGATCTGCTACAACTATTATCAGAATTACGACCACACTTGGCGGAAGAACTAAACCAACCTTTTTCCTTTCCAACAGCACTAACCTTTTCTGAGTCAGATTCGATTCCATGGGCATTGGTTAAACAAATCTGTCAGGAAAAAAACGTGCGCCACGCACAGATTCTTCGAGAAAAACACGACCCAGCACTATACGTAGAACGAAAGGAGCTTTATCACCACGTTCAGGTGTTTTTAGACACTCCCACAGTCAGCTATCTTGTACTTCGGGGACGCTCAGGAACAGGGAAAACCGGTTTTTTATCTCACTTGCAGAACCAATGGCTCACCAATCCAGATATTGCTTGTCTGGTATACGATTGCAAAAGCCTGCAAATTAGCGATCGTGAGGCAGGTAGGGACTTGCTTGATTCATTGGCTATCGGGCTTTTGCCTCAACCAGATCGAACTCTCATTGATCAATGGCTTAATCGCATAGAAAGTGATCCACAGTTTGATGCTTCAAAACATCGTTTTGTGCTTATAGCTGATGCTATTAATGAAAGCAAAAATATGCCAGCGATTGCCGCTTGGTTGACGCAGTTACAGATCGACAGGCAACGATCATGGCTCAAAGTCATTATTTCTTGCCGACCACATGCTTGGAAAAGCCTGACCCAACTGATGTTTGCCGGGTACACAGAAAGCGAACATGGTCTGGCACGAACCTACTTCTATCAGCCTGAGAATATAGGGCAACGATTCCTGGAGGTGGGTGATTTCTCAAATGAAGAAGTGCGAGAAGCCTATTACCAACATCAAATCAAGTTCAAGTTATCGCCAGCTAATTATGAAGACCTGGAACCAGAAGTACAACAACGCCTGAAAGAACCGCTGTTACTTTGGCTGGTTTCATATATTTGTAGCTATAAAAATCAGAGAGTTTCTTCGCGTATTGTCGGATCTGATATTTTCCTGATTCCTGCCTATGTGAAAGCGCGTTTGATGAGGGATGAACTGGACGAGGAAGAAATCAGGGAAATAGAAAATTTCCTTCAAGAAAAATTGCCTCAGCAAATGGTGGATAACGAAAAGTGCCGCAATACGGTGCCTACGGAAGATGTCACCAGACAGTTAGGCAAACATCGTATTTATCTTGAACGACTATTGCGAATGGGTTTGTTGGAAGAAACTGCCTTGCAACACATTGGTTTCCGATACGAACGATTCTACGACTATTATTTTGGCTGGGAAATTCGGAAAAGAGTACAGAATCATGTTGAATTAGGTTGCATTCCAACGGAAGGTTGGACATATTGAACAAAGAAATGGAGCAAGTCGACTATGAGTGCGGAAGTCTACTGCAAGCTCATTGAACAAACTGGGGCAGGCTGTTATTACTTATGGGGGCCAATCCAAAGTGCATTGTTAATGGAGATCGCTGAAGGAAATGCTGATTTGATCGCTGATATCACATTGATGGGAAACTTGACAGAAGAGGGCAAGATGCCACAAATGCGACAGGAGATGATGGTTCAACTTCTGTGCATAGCGAGTCAGGAATTTTTCCCTTTTGTATCAGGCCTCCTGAGACAACTTATTACTGATAGTGCTAAAAAGGGGCAAAATATATCACCACAGCAGCGAATTGAGGCAAAAAAAGTGGCAGCCCAGGTTGCAGGACAGAGCGGGATTGAGACCATACTTTTGACTTTGCTGGAAGATAGAAATGAGGAAGTCAGACGCACGGCCGTTGAAGCCACCTTTTACTTGTGGCAGAAGGAGAGATCTACTGGTAATGCCCTCGAAAACACTAAAAGCATTGCGATTTTGCAGTCGTTGGGAAATCCAGATCAGATCAGTCGTTGGGTATTGCCCTCAAGGCGGCGACTGCAATCTTGTCTTGAACTCTCGTTATCCTTTCTTTTTGAGGAGTATGATAACGAGCAAATTGTAACCTTTCTAAGAGATACCTGGACAGAAATTGTGAAGAAACTCCTCTGGTACAAGACCGATCATCTAAGGGAAACGGGTCACCATTCTCAGTTTGTTCGCACATTGCTGCTAAAACTTGTCGTCAATTCAGGTGTTCTTTTCGCAAAAAGTATTGAGGACAAGGAGAAGCTATCTATCTACGATATCCAGGCTATCAACAGTTTTTTTCGATCATCAACAGAGACAAAAGAGCTTTTCAGTCAATTGGCGCCTTATATCTGCTCCACACATGGTTCCATAACTGAGATTCATTCTGAATTGATGATGCTAGCATTAAGCCGAGACTTAATGCTGAATTATTTGTTGATTGCTATTCTTGGCGCCCAGATTGCCGCAAGACCTGCTGAAACGCTAGAGATCATTGAGGAGATCTTCTCTAGGGTTATCACAGTAAGTCCGGGACTACCTTCTATTCCGATGCTTATTATCACGCTGAGCAGTTCGTTTGGCGGGCTCGATAAGGACACGATAGATCCCAAGGCACTTTTACTACAAAGTAAAATCATCAAAGAATTTCAGATACAACATGATTCCCTTTGTGAAATACATCGTAAAAGTAATTTCCTAGAGAGAATCAGATACAAAGATGCCAATCAAACCCTGCAATTCATCTATTCGGGTTTGAGTAGCCACCCTCAATGGAACAAAGAAAAATATGGTTCTGTAAATGCAAATGGGATTCTGGATACTTTTATTGATAACATGAGAGATGGCCGTTATTATGATCTGGCAAAAATCCACCGCTATATCGTCAATGTGACTGCACCGCGCCACAAAAAATACCGAGATCATAATAACGCTGTTCTGGATTCTCTAGATCCAATTTTTAAAATATGGTTAGCAAGTGGAATAGATCCTAAAGAGGCCATCAAAGCAGTCACCTTATTTCAAGAATACAAATCCAATAACAGACAAGGTTTCCTAGAAAAGGAACAGAGTATATCTAGAGAGGCTAAGGAATATGTGGTTATTGAAGATGAGTTAATTTGGTCGTTGGCAAAAATCAAGAACTATGCTTCAGATGAAGTGGAAGACTATATGGTGAGTAGACAACTCAAAGCAGAATTCAAAAAGCGCGTAGCCAATAGAGCAGATGAAGAAGCCTTGGCCTCTGCTATCAGGGGTAATGGCATTATATTTGTGCGTGATGAAGTTTTGCTTAAACCTGAAGGAGTACTGAATAAATTATTTGTTGAATGGTTTCACCAGGCTCCTCACTGCAAAAGTATAGCTCAATGGATCAGTATCGCTTTTATGTCCGCTACTAATACTCTGTGTAGTGAACCATTGTTTTCTATTCAATTACCCGAGGATGCAGCTTAAATCATCGAGTGGCTTTTACTATCATTTGCAATCCGCCACAAAAAGAACACGTGTTCTAAAACCTATTTGCGCCATTGACGAAATAGAACATTCGTGCTAGAATTTCGCCATTCTTACCGCAAGTAAACAGCCAATAAGGAGACAATCTCATGGCAAAAACAAATGGGTCTGGCGACGGCCGTGACGCAGCCCTGGAAAAAACATTAGAGACCCTCACCAAACGGTTTGGCGAAGGCACTATTATGCGATTGGGTGAAGCACAGCATATGCACGTTGAATCTATCCCTACCGGTTCATTGGCGCTGGACATTGCTTTAGGTGTGGGCGGCGTACCGCGTGGCCGCGTGGTGGAAATTTATGGGCCGGAATCATCCGGCAAGACCACCCTCTGCCAGCACATCATCGCCGAAGCCCAAAAGCGCGGCGGCGTCTGCGCCTTTGTGGACATGGAACACGCCCTCGACCCCAATTACGCCGAACGCTGCGGCGTAGACGTGAACGACCTCTACGTCTCCCAGCCGGACACGGGCGAGCAAGCGTTGGAAATTGCCGAAGCCCTCATTCGCTCCGGCACCATGGACGTGGTGGTGGTAGACTCGGTGGCGGCGCTGGTACCCCGCGCCGAAATTGAAGGGGAAATGGGTGACGCGCATGTTGGTTTGCAGGCGCGGCTCATGTCCCAGGCGCTGCGCAAACTGTCCGGGGCCATCAAACAGACCAACACCGTCGTCATTTTTACCAACCAGCTTCGCTCTAAAATCGGCGTCATGTTTGGCAACCCGGAGACCACCAGCGGCGGCAACGCCCTCAAATTTTACGCCTCCGTCCGCATTGATATTCGCCGCACGGAAGCTATTAAGGCCGGCGCAGAAGTGGTGGGCAACCGCACCAAGGTCAAAATCAAGAAGAATAAAGTAGCCGCTCCCTTTGCTGAATGTGAATTTGACATCATGTACAATCAGGGAATTTCTTTCGTGGGGGATGTGGTTGACCTGGGAGTGCAATATAGCCTGATTGACAAACGCGGCGCCTATTTTCGCTATGGCGATACGTTGTTGGGGCAAGGCCGAGAAAATGCGAAGGTGTTCCTGGTGGAGAATCCGGGCATTCTGGATGAACTGGAATATCTGATCCGCCGCGAAGCCGGCCTGCCGTTGGGAGAATTTGAAGCCGAAGCGCCGCCGGTAAACGGCCGTGTCAAAAATGGTGCTGTTCTGGCGGAAGATGCGGTATTTTGAGATTGGGAGATTGAGAGATTGGACAATCTCCCAATCTCTCAATCTCTTCTTTTTCTCAGCATCGGCCATCCACCCAAGTCCGCTCGATGGGAGATGACCAGCACGGCCGTCATCCCCAGCCACGTGCCTAACCAGGTCGGCGGCGGGTCCAGCAGCAGCAGGCCGGGCAGCAAACAGAGGCAGCCGAGCAGCACCGCCCACCCCTCCGGGCGTACGGTAAACAACCACACTGCAAACAACAACCCCAACAGGATGGGCACCACAAACAGCGACAGCCCCGTCCAGACGCCAAATGTCACTGCCAGGGCTTTGCCGCCATGCCAGCCTAAAAACGGCGAAAACGCATGTCCGGCAATGGGGGCAATGGCGACGGCCGTCAGCCCCCACCCCTCTAGTTGCCAGCCAAAATTCGCCAGCGCCACCGGCAGCGCCCCTTTCAAAAAATCGAGCAGCAGCGCCACCATCCCCCACCCCTTGCCGCCGGCGCGGAATACGTTCGTCGCCCCCGGATTGCCGTCACCAAACTGGCGAATGTCCACCCCCAACGCCGATTTGCCCACCCACACGGACATGGGCAGCGCGCCACAGAGAAAAGCGAGGGGGATGAGGAGGAGGGGCATAGGGGTAAGTGGTGAGCAGTAAGCAGTGATGCGTCACACGTCACACGTCACGCATCACGGTTTCACGGCGCAGCAGGTGGCGGAAGGAACGCAGGCGTTCGTGGCTTTCTTCGGCCAGGAGCAGGGTGATGCCGAAGCCGATCAGGACGTTGGTGAGCAGGAAGAAGAGCAGCTCTTCGATGGGCAGGACGCCGCCGAGCAAAATACCGGTGGACTGCGCCGGGTCAATTGTCCAGGTGCCCCAACCAATCGCCAGAGCATCGGCGGCGCTGAGGTAAAGCACCAGGGGCGCAATCGTCCAGAAGACGAGCCGGCGGTAGCGCCACAAGATGTCCGCGCCAAACCCCACTTGCAGCATGATGGGCAGCAGCGCCCAGGCCAGTTCCAGCCCCAAATACGTGCCCGGCTGCCAGCGCACGGCCAGGATGATTACCGATATGACCCACAACACCGCCAATACACCCACCGACCACCAGCGCAGCGACGGCCGTAACGCTTCCGGGCTGGCGGCCACTTTCAACCGCCGCGCCAGAAACAGCAGCCACAGCCCACCCAAAATGGGTTGCAGCACAAAAAAGGTATACTCCTCAATGGGCACCCAGCCGATGACAATACCCGTCACCAGCGCCGGGTCATACCACCAGACGCGGGTAGCCACCAGGTAATTGTCCCAGGGCGTGGTGTAAACCACTGCCACCAGCACGTGCAGGGCAATGGCGGCATACGGCGGCCACGATTGCAACATCGGGGGTAGGGTACGGCCGTGTCGTTTATCCCACACCTCAATCCCCGCCAAAATCAAAATGGGTATCACCAAAAAAATCGCTAAAAAGCCAAAGTAGGTCATGGTCACAATTCCTTAGACATCCGATTTCTTGAAGAAATCGGATGTCTCCACTAACGCACCAGCCGGTTTTTCCACCGAATTCCTCGCCCCAACAGGCGGGTGAGCAGACCCCAACAGGCAGCCGCCTGCACAATGGTCGCCCCCAGCGGGGCCAACAGGGCATTCACCCCGCCGCCAAACCGCCGCCCCCAGGCGACAAAACCGGGCACGGTCAGCAGCCAGGTCAGCGCCAGCCAGCGCCGGTTCACCAGCCCTGACAAGATGAACAAGGGGGCCAGCAGCGGCATCATGGCCCCGGTAACAAAAAAGGCGGTACCAAATGCGCCCGCGCCGGAATACTTCAGCGAACCGGACCCCAGCCGGGAAAAGCCGCGCCACATATGGGCCAGGCTTTCATACATATACACCGTGGCTAACTCTTCACCGCGCAGCATGGGCACGCGGTAGCCCTGCTGCTGTAAATGGACGCCCAGGGCCAGGTCTTCCAGCATTTCGTCGCGCACGGCCGTCATCCCCCCACTTTTTTCATAAACCTCCCGGCGTAACAAGATGTACTGCCCGTTCAGGGTGGCGCTGTGGGGGCGCTGCCCGGCAAATAACCCGGCGAAACCAACCATCAATGCCGCCCGATCCACCATGCCCCTGGTTGCCTGCCGGGGAAAGATGCTCAAGCCGTCTAAGTTGTTGGTCAGGGCATGATGGACGGCCGTAGCCGCACTATCCGGGTGGTGTTCCATATCCGCATCGGTAAAAAGCAGCCAATCGCCCCGCGCAGCCAACACCCCCTGGTGCAGCGCGTTTGGTTTACCCAACCAACCCGGCGGTAGACCGTTCAATCGGCGCACACAGACGCCATAATAGTCGGCGACAACGGCCGTGTTGTCCTCCGAATTATCATCCACCACCAGGATTTCCAGTTGGCCGGGGTAATGCTGCGCCTTGAGCGCGGGCAAGAGGCGATGTAAATTGGCCGCCTCGTTGCGGGCGGGGATGATGATGGAGAGGGAGGGATACGGCCGTTGCCCATCAGGCACCTCCGAACAAGGCGCCAACACCGGCATCTGCCGGTACAGCCACTCCCCCCGCAGCGCCAGGGGGATAGCGGCAAAAGTGAACAGGGCCATGGTGAAGTCGTGGTAGGTCATGGTCGGTAATCGGTAATCGGTAATCGGTGAACGGTTATCCGTGAACTGATGACCGATTACCGATTACCATCTTCACCCCCGGCTTTGGTTCCAACGTCGCCCCCATGTAGGGTTTGATTTTTTGGCCGGGAGCCAGGGTCAGGGTAAATTTTTGTAAGATGCGGGCCAGTACAATTTTGGCCTCAATCTGGGCAAAGGTGGCGCCGATACAGTTGCGCGGGCCGCCGCCAAAGGGCACATAGGTCAATGGTGGGCGTTGGCCGCGTGCGTTTTTGTCAAAACGGTGGGGACAGAATTGTTCCGGGTTTTCCCAATGTTTTTTGTCCCGGTGCGCCAGGTAAATGGAGTACATCACGCGCGTCCCGGCCTGCACTTCATAACCGGTCACATCCAGGTCAGTAGCCGCCATGCGGTTGCCCACGTGAATGGGCGGATAGAGCCGCAGCGCCTCTTTGAAAGCCATGTCCAGAAATTCCAGCCGGTTCAGGTGGCTTTCACCGGGATCGTCCTGGCCGACGACGGCGTCAACTTCGGCGACGGCCGTCATCATCTGTTCCGGGTGCTGTGCCAGCAAATACAGCGTCCACGTTAGCGAAGCGGTGCTGGTATCGTGCCCGGCGATGAGCATGGTCAGCAGTTGGTCACGGATCAGGCCATCGTCCAGCCCGGCCTGGATGAGGGCGGTGAGGAGGTCGGGCGTTGCCGTGTTCAGGTGTTCAGGTGTTAGCGTGTCAGGCAATCTCTCAATCTCCCAATCTCCAATCTCCAATCTCCCCATCTCCTCTCGCCGCTGCGCAATCAGGCCATACAAATACTCATCCATCGCCTGCAACGCTTTTTTGAAGCCGGGGCGGGGCAGGTCGGGCCAGATGATCCACATACCGGGGGAGATGTATTTGATCGTTTTGAGGATGGGCATCCACATCCGTTCCAGGTCAGGCCACATATCCACGTTGAAGGTGGCCCCCAGCAGAATGAGCAGGGCCAGGCGACGCATCTCCACCAGCATATCTACCGTGCCGCCGTCAGCCCATTGGGCGGTGAGTTCGTCCGTGTAGCGGCGGATGATGGGGATATGGGGGATGATGGACGGCCGTTGCAGCACCGGTTCCATAATGGCGCGCAGACGGCCGTGTGCCTCCCCGTCTTGCACCAATATCCCCTGCCGCAGCAGTTTGCAAACCGGGTCCTTCTCGTTCCGCCACAAAAACTGGTCTCGATCCGAAACGAGGACGAAGCGGTTCGTCTCCGGCCCGACCAATACCGCCGGCTGGAAACCGGGCAGCGTAATCTGGAAGGCGTCACCGACATGCTCGTGCATCATTTCCAGCGCCACCAGCAGCGAACGCTCCCGCGCCAACCGCTTCAGCACTTCTAATCCCAACTTTTCGTCCGCCACCGGGAGAGGTTTTGTGTCCATTTGGCCTGCAAAGACCCTAAGGGTTTCAAAAACCCTTAGGGTCTGTATCACCCACAATCAACTCTTCGGCGATCTTAGACGAAGAGAGCACACCCGGCAAACCGGCGCCCGGATGGGTGCCCGCCCCCACAAAGTAGAGATTGGCAAAATCCTCCGACCGGTTATGCGGCCGGAACCAGGCCGATTGCGTCAGGATTGGCTCCACCGAAAACGCCGACCCCAGGTAGCTGTTCAAATTGTTTTGAAAGTGCAGCGGGTCAATATAATGCTCCACCACAATGTTTTCCTGCAAATCGGGCAGGTAATTGTCTTCCAGGAATTGCATGATGGCATCGCGGTACGGCTTCGCCATCGTCGTCCAATCCACATCCGCGCCCAGATGGGGCACGGGCGAGAGGACGTAAAACGCTTCGCACCCTTCGGGAGCCATCGAGGGATCGGTGAGGGTGGGCATGTGCAGATAGAGCGAAAAATCGTCCGCCAGCACCTTCTTCTTGAAAATGTCGTGCAGCAGGTCGCGGTAGCGTTCACCCAGGATGATGTTGTGATGCACCAGTTTGCCGTTGGTGTAACGCCGTTTGGTGCCGAAATAGATGACAAAGAGGGAGTTGCTGTAGCGGGTGAGCTTTTTCCAGCGGGTGTCACTGTTGCGCAGGCTGCGATGTTTGGCCGGGATGAGATTCATGTAGGTGAAGGCCACATCGGCATTGGAGATGATGTGGTCGGCGTGGTGGACGGTACCGTCCATCAGCCGAATGCCGGTGACGCGCTTGCCTTCCACCAGGATTTCCTGCACGGGGGCATTGTAGTGGAAACGGCCGCCTAGCTCTTCCGTCAGTTCCACCAGGGCATTGACCACTGACCCCGTGCCACCCAGGGCATAGTGAATGCCCCATTCGCGCTCCAGGTAGTGGATCATGGCGTAAATGGAGGTGGTATCAAACGGGTTGCCGCCCACCAGCAGCGGATGAAAGGAGAAGCAGCGGCGCAGGAATTCGTTTTCCACAAATTGAGCGGCGTAGTTGTACACGGTTTTGTAGGATTGCAGTTTCACCAGGTCGGGAATGACCCGCAGCATATCGGTGATATGCAGGAATGGTTTGTCCGCCAGTTCGATGAACCCTTTTTCAAAGATGGCTTTGGTGGTGGCCATGAATCGTTCGTAGCCGATTTTATCGGCCGGGTTCCATTGCTCAATCTCGGAGAGGATGAATTGGTGGTCGTTGTTGTAGTCAAAGCAGCGCCCCTCATGGTTAAAGATGCGGTAGAAGGGGTCGCATTGCACAAACTGGACGTAATCTTCGCGGCGGCGGCCGGCCAGGGCGAAGATGTCGTCGAACATGAAGGGAGCGGTGATGACGGTGGGGCCGGCGTCGAATTTGAACCCTTCTTTTTCAAAGACGTAACCGCGGCCGCCGGGTTTATCTAGCTTTTCAAAAACGTCTACCTGGTAGCCGCGCGCGGCCAGGCGCGCCGCCGCGCCCAGACCGCCAAAGCCGCTGCCGATGATAATAACTTTGTTGTTTTGTTTCATTGGGGAAAATGGCTCCTTGTATGGATTGTATAAGTAAGGACGAGGCAGTCGGGTGGCTTATTTCTTAGCTCCGATAATCATTATTCCCGACTGCCTCGCCCCTACGATTGTTAATTGGTATACCCTCGCCAGCGGGCGCGCCACCAGATGCCGGGGAGTTTTTGCAGTTTGGCACGGCCGTTCAGATGCGCGCGCCGGGTGAAGACATCATAGTTGTGGGCTTCTATGTCATCCAGGATGGCGCGGTATAGTTCGGCGGCGGCGGCAACGGCGAAACGGCCGTTGGCGCTGAGCATATTGATTCCGGGCATGGCCTGGGCATACAGGTCACGGGTGCGGGTAATCTGGAAGCGCATGAACTCCTGCCAGCGACGGCCGTTGTGCTTTTCGGCAATGTCCGCTTCCGTCAGACCAAAGGCGGCCAGTTCGTCCTGGGGCAGGTA
This sequence comes from Anaerolineae bacterium, assembly GCA_019637635.1. Lineage (GTDB taxonomy): Bacteria > Chloroflexota > Anaerolineae > Promineifilales > Promineifilaceae > CAADGU01. The sequence goes on along the minus strand of JAHBVI010000091.1, from coordinate 3,665 downwards.
ACAACGGCCGTTGTCCCAATCCTCGGCCACATCACGCAAAATGTTGGTCAGTTGCAGCGCCACGCCCAATTTTACGGCATAGGGAATGGCCTCGTGGCTGCTGAAGCCGGTGATGTGCATGGACATCAGACCCACCGTGGAGGCGACGCCGTAGCAGTAATCGGCCAGGTCGGCGAAGGTTTCGTAGCGGGCAAAGCTGAGGTCGCGGGCGACGCCATCCAGCAGTTGTTCGGCATAGAGCCGGGGGATGGCGTAACGGGTGCGGGCATCGGCCCAGGCGACGGCCGTCAGGTCATCTTCCGGTGGGTTGCTGCTGAGGGCGTGCTGCCGCCACTGCCGGAACTGGTGGGCGCGGTTTTCCTGCTGGCGATCAATCAGGTCATCGCTGACGCGGCAGAAGGCATAGAGGGCGCGGATGGCGCGCCGTTCGGCGGCGGGCAGCAGGGCGGAGGAGGTGTAAAAGGTGCGGCTGTGCTGGGCGGTGACGGCCGTGGCATGAGCATACGCCTTGTGCAATAAGGAGTCATGCACGGCGATAGCTTCGCTGGTGACAAGGTTTTCCAACGGCGCATAGGCTTGTGCCAGAAGACGGCTTTCCCAGGTAGCGGTTATAGTCATCACTTTCCCTCCTCAAATCTGTATAACAAACAGTCTTGTGTTTACCAATAAAGAGTTTTTGCCGGTCTGGACAGTGATGGGTGGATGAAAGAGGCTTAGTGTGTTTTGATGATCCGGGACACACAACGATTCTAGCCTTAACGTCTGATTTAACCAACCTGCCAGGCAACTCCATAAACTATACAACGTATGCGCTCATTTGTCAATGAATTGTATATATTTTGTCCATTATCGAGTGGTGAAAAGGATATACCCGGCAGTTCAGGCTTATCTGAGGCCGTTAAACAATAGCTGTTTCAAGCGGCCAACGCCGCCGACTGGAAATCTGTTATGAAAAACGCGCTAACGTGCCTTGATGTGCGCCGCTTATAACGTGCTTTAGCACGTTTTTTGTATCAGCCTATGAATTCATTCATAGGTGATGGCGATTCAAATGAGAATTGTTGTGTTTCAAGCAGGAGTCGAGTTGTTCAGTATGTGCAGCAGCCAGCAGACACGGCCGTCGTCCATCCACTGCACCTGCCACATACCGCTGCCAAAGGTGCGGCGCACACCCCGTAAAAGCTGCTGTAGGCGGCGCAAATGGCCGGGCAAAGCGGGGGCGGGGCGCTGCCAACCGGTTAGTTGGGGCAGGTCAATAGTTTTGTCTAGATAGGCAACAGCATCGGTGGGATGGCCGGAAATGGTCACGGCCGTACCCTCCACCTCTATCGCTACCATCTCCTGCACCAGCAAATCGTGGCGGGTGGTTTCATCAGGCGGCGCCGCCTGCCAGAGTTGACCCAGGGCCGCGGCCACAGCGGCGGGATCGGCCATAGGCACGGCAAATTGGGGGGATACGGCCGTGTCTACACCGGTAAACAGGGGGCGAATGAGGCACGGTTTGTCCAGTTGGGGGAAGCGCACGGCCGTATAGAGCAGGTCATAGAGGGCGGGGGGGGCGGGGATGATGGGACGGCCGTCAACCATCTGTACAACTTCTTCGTGTACCGCCAGCCAATAAAAATTATCGAGCAAAATGCCGCCGTTGGGCACCGGCAGCCCGGCGCGGGCGGCCAGATCCAGCCGCCACCCCTTCTCGGTTACGCCATTCTTTTTGGCCCGTTTAGAACCCAGCCAGGCAAAGTGATACAGCGCCATGAAATTTCTTACGGCACGGCCGTGCAGCTCACCGTCGCCAATGCATCTTCCGGGAAGACGGGGGCCACATAGAAGGCATAGTCACCGCCCGGCTCGTTGGTGTCGCGGGGGAGGGGACAGGTGAAGGAAATGTCACGGCCGTCTGGCCCCACCACCCGGTTCACCATGGCCGTCTCAAAGGTGCAGGCCGTGCCCACTCCCAAGGCCGCACTGGTTTCACAAATGCGCAGCGTTTGCGGCTGGGCATTGGCCGGAATGGTGCAGCTCAGTTGTACCGTCTGGCCTGGTGTGCAGCGCAACGGGGTTTGCGCCGCCTCGTCACTGGCCGGCGTCGGTGTGGGCAGCGGCGGCAGCGGCTGGAAACTAAAACCACAGTTGCGCAGCGGGCCAATTTGGCCCAGCGTACACGGGGCGGTTACAAAGCTGCCTACCGCCGGAATGACCATTTCGTGGGACCCTTCATTGTTACTGTCCCACCCCTCCACAAAATCACACTGCGGCCGGCTGATGGGCAGCCCCTCGGCCGTGCGTTCACCCGTTGGCTCCCACATTAATTCTCCGTTTTCGTTCAATACCGGCTGCCCTTCACACAAAAAACCATTCTGGTTAAAGCGGAAGATCAGCGGCATGGTCATAGCTTCGCCCTCAAAATCCAGGTCGGTAATGTCAATCCACTGGCAGTCCAACCCTGCCTGGTACTCATCCACCCACCCCGCCTGAATGCCCTGGTTGCTACAGGTGAAATCATGCGTCAAGGGTGATAATTCATTGTTGCTCAGGCGGCTGGTGCTTTCCACACAAAACGCCTGTTTGCTTGGCTGATTATTTATTCCCAACTGAAATTCACCAAAGTTAGCAAAGTGGTAATGGTCGTGGCAGGAGTTGTATTGGAACATCGTGTTCAGCGGATTGCTGCGAATGACCCGACCGATGTTCAATGCCTCCGTGCCCAGGTTATGCACCATGGCGTCAAATTGCAGCAGTCGCCGCCAACCGTCCCCGTTAATACACGCTTCCTGTGCCGCACAGGAATTGGGCGGAAAGTATTGGTAAATAATGCGATTGTATTGCAATTCATCACCCACCACCGTCAGATTGGGCGCTCCGAAACTCAACACCTGGGCCACACGCACTTCGTCGGCCAGATCGGCATCCCAGGGCAGCCGCTCAAACTGCATGCCCGTTTCCACCATGCCCACCCGCGCCCCCAACGCTTCCAGGCAAGAAAGGGTGGGCAGGCGGCTGCGGTGGCAGCCCAACGGCCCACCGCTGTCGGCGGTGCAGGTGTAATCGTAAAAGAATTCCACATTTTCGGAGTCGTAGCCATTGGGGGGAAAACCACTTTCGTTGATGCAGGCATTTCCGGTGCGCTGCAAGAGCAATTGGGGGTCGCCGGGCAATACAAACGGCTCGGTCCAGCGGCCGCCCTCTTGCCCCAACAGAAATTCGGCCTTGCCTGGCGATTCCGGGTCGGTGAGCAAGACGCTGGAAAAAACGTAATCAATCAACACATAGTCGTGGCCACCGATGGTGGTGCGGCGGGGGCCATCCGCGCTTAAGGCAATCTCCCACACGGATTGGGGTGGCAGCGGCAATTGGCCTTTGAGCATCTCATAGAAGAAGGGACGAAAGTGCAGCCGGTTGTAGGTCAATTGGACCTGCTGCCGCGCCAGTTCATCCCAGTATGTTTCCGGTTTTTGCAGCAGGGCTGCGGCCACCCGATCACGGGATTCCAGGGGGATTTCATCCAGCAACACGCCCACCCGGCTGTTCATATTCAGGCGGATGAGCGCGCCCGGCTCGCCGGTGGGGGATGCGGGGTTGGGGTCAGCCGGTGATGGGGTGAGCGGGGCATCGGGTGATGGGCTGATGCGGATTGCCGGGGACGAAGTGAGCGTAGGTGGCGG
>JAHBVI010000090.1 GCA_019637635.1 Anaerolineae bacterium | reverse complement strand
ACCGCTTTCCGATAACTACACCTTTGGCCGGGAGGGGGCAGTAGACATCTCCTATGCCGACCCGACGTTGATTTCCGGCGGCTACTACATCCCCCGCATCCACGCCCCGGCCGACAACGACTTCTTTCCAGACAAGATGCACCCCCTCCTCCAGGGGCTAACCGATTTTTTGCAAAATGAGGTGGAAAAAACAACATGAGTAAATTGTGGGGCGGACGGTTCGCCGGAGAGACGGATCTGTTGGTGCATGAGTTTAACGCCAGCCTGCCCTTTGACCGGCGGCTGGCTGCCGAAGATATACGCGGCAGTGTGGCCTGGGCACGGGCGTTGGTTGGCGCGGGGGTTTTGACGGCCGTCGAAGCAGGAACTATTGTCGCCGGGCTGGCACAGGTGCAAACAGAGTTTGAACGCGGCACGTTTGTGTTCGAGGCGGGGGATGAGGATATTCACACGGCCGTGGAACGCCGCCTGACCGAAATTGTAGGCGAAGTCGGCGGCAAGCTGCACACCGGCCGCAGCCGTAATGACCAGGTAGCTACCGATTTCCGCCTGTGGGTGATGAAAGCCATTGACCAGTTGCAGGAGTATCTGGCCGATTTGCAAAACGCGCTGGTGGAGAGCGCGGCAGCCAATTTGAACCTGCCCATGCCCGGATATACCCATTTGCAACATGCGCAGCCGGTGACGTGGGGGCATTGGGGCTTGTCCCATTTCTGGCCGTTGGTGCGGGATGGGGAGCGGCTGGCGCAGGTACGGGGGCGCACGGCCGTACTCCCCCTCGGTTCCGGCGCGTTGGCGGGCACAGCTTATCCGGTGGACCGGGAATGGCTGGCGCGGGAGTTGGGGTTTACGGCCGTGAGCCAGAACAGCCTGGACGCCGTTTCTGACCGGGATTTTGCCGCCGATTTTCTATATGCGGCGGCCATGATTGGCCTGCACCTCAGCCGGCTGGCCGAGCAGTTGGTCTTGTTTAGCAGTGCCGAATTTGGTTTTGTGCGGCTGGATGATGGCTACAGCACCGGCAGCAGCCTGATGCCCCAAAAGAAAAACCCGGACACACTGGAACTGACACGCGGCAAGGCGGGGCGGCTGGTAGGCCACCTCACCGGGCTGCTGACCACGCTCAAAGGGCTGCCCTCCAGCTATGACAAGGATTTACAGGAAGACAAGGAGCCGGTGTTTGATGCTTTTGATACGCTGCGGCTGACTGTGCCCGTCATGGCCGGACTGATTCGCACGCTGACGCTGCGCCCGGAGCGCATGGCGGCGCAGCTTGAGCCGGGGCTGCTGGCGACCGATTTAGCCGATTATCTGGTGAAGCGGGGCGTCCCCTTCCGGCAGGCGCATCATCTGGTGGGGCAGGTGGTGCAGTTGGCGGAACAAAAAGGGGTGAATCTGACGGAGCTAACGGTGGCGGAGTTGCAAACGGTAAGTGATCTGTTTGGAGAGGATGTCACGGCCGTGTTCCACATCACATCTTCCCTTTCAAACCGAAATATCACGGGGGGCACGTCGCCGGAGGCATTGGCAAACCAGTTAGCAGCGGCGCGCACGGCCGTTGCCCGTGAACCGTAATCTATAATCGGATTACGGATTACGAATTCTCAACCACCGGTACGCCGGACAAAAGGTCGGTGATCGTCTGTACTAATTCTGGCTTGGAAATAGGTTTGGTCATGTAACGGTCGGCGCCAGATTGCAGACCGGCGCGCATAGCTTCCACCTGACTGCGGGCACTCAACATGATGATGGGCAATGTGGCCGTTTCTGGGCGGCTGCGGAGTATCTGGCAGGCCGTAAACCCATCCATGTTGGGCATCATCACATCCAGAATCACAATGTCAGGTGGTGATTCGGCAATCATATCCAGGGCTTGCTGCCCATCCTCGGCCTCGATAATGGTAAAACCATCCCGCGCCAACATCAGGCGCAGCAGCTTGCGGGTCATATCTTCATCATCTACCACTAAAACGATCGGTTCCACGGTCGTTCTCCTCAAAAAAATTATGAATTATGAAGGATGAATTATGAATTTTCATTCATCGCGGTGGGCCACACCTTTGTTGAATTCCTTCAATAATTTCTGACTGCCGGTTGCAAGTTGTTTGGATTAGCAGCCAGTTGCGAGTATACCCTTAGCGTATTACACCAGGGCTTACAGGGGCGCTGACAGGAGAAAAAAGTTCACGCACCGTTCACGGCCGTCAGCCCAAAACACGGCCGTCCTGTCAGGAATGTCGTAATCTGTGCCCGTTAAGTTCTTTCACATCGGCAGGTATAATAGGATGGTAGAGGACGAAATAAAAACAATGCCCCAGGAAGTACGCAAAATTCTCATAATTGAAGATGAATTCCCCATGCGGTATCTCATTGAATACCAGTTGAAACAGAACGGGTATGAGGTATGCCTGGCCAAAGATGGCCCGGATGGGCTGCGAGCCATTGCCCACAACCGGCCAGATGTGGTGCTGCTCGACGTGATGATGCCGGGCATGGACGGGTTTGAGGTGTGTACCCAAATTAAGAACAATCCTGAAACGGCCGATATTCCGGTTATTTTTGTCACGGCCAGTGAGGTGCTTGATTATCGCTTGCGGGCATTTGACGTGGGCGCGGCCGAGTACATGACCAAACCATTTCGCGCCGAGGAGTTGGTGCAGCAGATTACGGCCGTCATCGAACGCCAACATGGAGGACAGGAAGAAACAGAGCCGGAGACGGCCGTGCCGGAAACCGTACAGGCCGGGCATGTCATCTCCCTCTTCAGCCCCAAAGGAGGCGTGGGTGTCACCACCCTGACCATCCAGTTGGCCGAAGCCATTGCCATACAAACCGAACGGCCCAGCGTCATCATTGATTTCGATCTGCCCCTGGGTGGCGTAGCGCCGATGCTGCATCTGTTCCCCCGGCATGATATTGTGGAATTACTCAAAATTTTGCCGGAATACATCACCTTGAGCACGATTGATGAATTCGCCTTACGTCACCGCGATAATGTTTTCATCATTCCTGCCCCAGGGCGACTAATGAATCCCCAAACCAACCTTCCTATGGCCGCATTCAAACAAGTGACCGATATTCTCACCGCCGCAGGGTACAATGTCTTGATTGATACGGGCAGCCACATCAACCAATATGTGGTGGATATATTGGCCGGCTCCAAACTCATCCTGGCGATCACGTCCGGCCAACCGGTAGCCAACCAGCATTTGAACACTTTTATGGAATCGGCCGACCGGCTGGGGCTGGATTCGCGCCGCATCCTGCCGGTGATCAATGAAATGGCCGGGCCGGTGCGGGATATTACGCTGTCGCGCGTGCCCGCCGCCCGCATTCCTTACACGGGTGACGCCTCAGAAACCAAATTGTGGCTCAAACAACAAGGGCTGCGGAAATTGGTGTCGCTGTTGTACTGAAGAGGAGATGAAGAGGTTATCGCCTCTTCATCTCCTCCTCTCTAGCTGCTTTTTCACACCAGCAAAATACGTGGCAAAACGGGGAAAGGCAAACCAGACCAGCCCCAGGCCAAACAGCAATCCGGTGAGGGTACGCAGCCACCAGTTGAACGTGCCCATGGTTGTACCGGCATAAAACACGGCCGTACCCATCCCCCCCGTCAACGCCACCAACCAGTTGTTGCTATCCCGGAAACCGCTGCCCGCTTCGCTGGACATATGGCTAAAACTGTCCAGCAGCAGCGGCAGGGTGAAGAGCATGAAAGTAAACAGGCTCAACGACGGCCGTCCCCGCCGCAGCCCCCACACCAATCCCCCAATCACCATGCCCACAAAAATAGCCACCATCCGATGGTTCAGGGCCGTCTTATAACCAATTTGGGCATTACCGGTAAACGCCTGTAGCTGCTGGGGGTCGGCGCCAAAAGCAATGATTTGTTCCAGCGAATAGGTACGGATAAAACCCATCTCGCCAAAGAGAAAGTACGAGCGTTGCGGCAGTTGGTGGTTGTGGGGGGCCAGGAAGCGATACACGGCCGTACCCGCCGCCTCATACCCCTCCGCCAGCAGCGCCGGGGCCAAAAATCCCAACAACAGAAAAATACTCGCCGCCGCCATAAACAGGAAATACCAATAACAGGCCAGCCAATACACCAGCTTTTGCAGCCCTATCACCAGCGAACGCCGCCAGCCGGTGATGGGCGGGGGAGAGGAAGGGGGGGGTGGGGTCATAGGGAGATTGGAGGTTAGAGATTAGAGATTGGAGATTGGAGGTCGGGTAATCTCCAATCTCCAATCTCTACTTTTTATCAAAAAGACGTCAAACAAATCGGTTTATTATCGGTATAAAACAGGCGATGAATGGTTTCAGTATAGGCCGGGTCGGATAGTTCCACCAGATCATAGTGAAGCAGCGTCTTGAACTCAACGGCGCCTGTAACCAGGGAGGAGAATTCAGCCACGCCCAGCGCCAGGCTGGCGTCATGGGGGGCGTCGGCGGGCAATAGTTGGACACGGCCGTCCACCACATCCAGAACCCATGCGCCCGCGTTCTCCGGCAAGAAGCTGTCGGCCAGCTTCACCTGCAAGCGGCAGGTTTGGCCGCCAAACGAATGGTCGCGCAGCAGGGCAAAAAAGTGGGGCACGTCAATCAGGCGGTACATGATGCCCGTACCTTGAATGTTGGATTCCTGGTAGATGGTGGGGAACAGGGCATCGCCCGTGTTGCGCGGGTCTGTCAGCAGCAGGTGAAAGTCATCATCATGCGTATTCAGGACAATGCTTTCCACCTGGTCGGCCTGGGAACGGAGGAAAGCGAGCAGGTCATAGAGTACGGCCGTCTCCTCATACACCAACGCCCGCACCACCAACTGGTTACTGAGCAGGTTGCGGTGGCGGCCCGGCTCAAATTGGAACTGCACATATCCATGCAGTTCGTCCCCCTGCCAGCAACCGGCCACCCGCAGACTATCATTGGTAAAAATGGCATCCAGGTAAGATGGCGAGTTTTCCATCAGGCCATTGGTGCGGGCCATCACCCGCTGGTAACAGGCGTTGAAGGCATAGCGGTCGCGGCTGGAAAGCAGGCTGACGTTGGTTTTGGCGCCCCGTTTGGGCAACTGGTGGGGATGGAAGCGATATTGGTTGAGTTTACGGCCGTAGCCAAACCCCATCTGCTTGTAAAAGTCAGCCCGGAACGGGTAGAGCGCCGCCAGGCTGGCTTCCTTCTCCCGGTAATGGCGCAGGAAAAATTGCACCATCTCATAAGCCACCTTCTCCTTTTTGTGGTCCAGGGCCACGGCCACGCCGCCCAGGCCACCCACCAACAGCGGCGCACCATGCAATTGCATGGTGAAATCGTACAGGCGCATCACGCCCATCAATTCCCCCTCATCAAACAACCCCACCAGACTGAGAATAGGGTCTGCCTGCATCCGCGCCGTCCGTTCACGCATCTGCTCCCGCGTCACGCGCACGCCGGGGTAGGCATTCAGTTGAATGGTGATGTAATCTTCTAATTCGTGGTTGGTTAACGGCCGTATTTCCCGCATACTCTCCTCGTAACCGGTGGTCGGTGGTTGGTAATCAATCATCGGTGCGCTGCCAGCACTGGCCGCAAAACCGGTGTCGCCGGATACTATACAGTAAATGGCTAATCTCGTCAGAAAACCGTTTGCAGCAAGTGATTTATCGCCCACTAACGGCACTGAGGCGCCGACTACAAACCATTGTACGGAGAACACATAATGACCACCGAAAAAATTGGCATTCTACACCCAGGAGCCATGGGCATTTCCGTGGCCGCCGCCGCCCAGAAAAGCGGCCATATGGTCTATTGGGCCAGCGTCGGGCGCAGCCCGCACACCCAGGCGCGCGCCCAACAACATCATCTGCTAGATGGGCAATCGGTAGCCACCCTTTGCCACACCTGTACCATGCTCATCAGCGTCTGCCCGCCCCACGCCGCTGAAGAAGTGGCGCAGCAGGTATTGGCGCACGGCTTCGCCGGCCTCTTCGTAGACGCCAACGCCATCGCCCCCCAACGCGCCCGGCACATCGGCGAATTGATGGCGGTCGGTGGCGTAACCTTTGTGGATGGCGGCATTATTGGCGGCCCGGCCTGGCAACCCCAAAGCACCTGGCTCTACCTTTCTGGCCCTGAAGCGGAACGAGTGGCCCACTGTTTTGTCAACAGCCCACTGGAAACCCAGGTCATCGGGGCCGAAATTGGTAAAGCGTCGGCGCTGAAAATGTGTTATGCCGCCTACACCAAAGGCACGAGCGCCTTGTTAGCGGCTATTTTAGGAACGGCCGAGTCGCTGGCCGTGAGAGATGAACTGATGCAGCAGTGGCAGCGGGATGACCCGGCCTTCCCGGCGCAAACCGAAAACCGGGTGCGCCGGGTGACGGCCAAAGCGTGGCGTTTTGCTGGAGAAATGGAGGAAATTGCGGCTACTTTTGAGGCCGCCGGTTTACCCGGCGGTTTTCATCTGGCCGCCGCCGAGATTTACACTCGCCTGGCCGACTTCAAGGAGCAAGAGGAGGTGCCGGGGTTAACGGCCGTGCTGCAAGCATTATTAAAACGATAGACCTGACAGGTCTTGGGAGACCTGTCAGGTCTTTATTTACGGCCGAATCACGGTCGGCAGATAGATGTGGTAGCCACCGCCGGTAACCGGGGGGGCGCCTGCGCCACAGAGGTAGCCACTGCACAGGGTGGCCCCGTTTTGCACCGCACCCACTACCGGCTGACCGATGGCGCTGTGCAGGGTATATCCACCCTGGCTGACCGGCCCGCCGCCACTGCTGACCAGGCTGCGGGGGAGCATGTCACCGCCGGCAAAAGCCAGACCGACAGTGAGCAGTACGGCCGTGAGCAACGCCAGCACTACCAGCCACTTTTTATTCACGTATTTCATATCGCCTCTCTTGGGAATGTTTGTAGTAGGCACTTCAGTGCTTTCAAACGGCGATAAATCGCCTACTACAAACCTTTAATTGCAGGCGGCAGCGACTGTCGTGCCGTTGCTCAAAGCCGCCCACGTGCCCAGGTCATAGTTATGGACGCAGCGCAGCCCGGTACCGGCGCCGGTAAATTTGTTACCGATGTAACTGATGCCACTGTTGGCCACGGAAATGCTGCCCGAAGCGGAAATCTCAAACAGGAAGGCGCTGCCGGTGGAACTGACTTTCACACTGCTGTTTTGGATTTGCGGGTTGCCGTTGGTGTAGAGGGCGATGCCGCGATGCCCACCACAGATGTAGCTGCTGCGCACCAGTGGCGTGGAGTTGCTCAACTGCATCCCAAAGCCGGTGCCGCTGTTGTCAGTGCAGTTTTCCAGAGTGTTTGCCCCGCCAATGAGGATGCTGTTTTCGATGAGCGCCTGGGGAAAACCGCCGCCGATGTTGACACTGCCAAAGGCGGCATTCACGGCCGTGCCAAAGCCCGTCGCCCCTGTTGCCCGCAGGGTGCTGTTGCGGATGATGGCTTCGGCGTCGTTCCAGTAAGCAGCATAATGGCCGGTGCCGCCCGCGCCGATGGCTTCGGCAACCACATTGTCCACCACGGCCGTCCGCGTCGTTTCCGCGCTGTAGAGGGCGATGCCAAACGTGCCGGCGCCGGTGTTGCGCACGGTGATGTTGGAGATACGGCCGTTGTCGAGCAAATCCACCGTCGCTGCCCCATTAGCCGGCGTGCCCCCGCTGCGGTTGGAGGTGATGACCGTTGCATTCGGGCCAGAGCCGCGCACATGCACATACTCTTTTACCACCACCAGGTCGGTTTCGGTGTAGACGCCGGGCATCACCTGTACCAGATAACGATTGGTAGACGAGTTATCGGTGATGCTAGACAGCGCCGCCGCCACCGAGGTGAAATCGCCGCCGCTGGCTGCTACCGTAATCACGTTATGATAGCCAGCGCCGCCGCCAACCTCATCGGCCGCGCAAACCCAGGCGCTGCCATTCCATTTGGGAATTTGATTGAGACTGCACGTCAGCGCCCCCAGCGTGTCATCATCCACCCCATCGGCAAAACCGGCCGGCACACCCATCAGCCCATCCCAGGGAGATGTTGCCGCCTGTTCGGCCTGCAACGCATAGGGCGCGGAAGCTAACCGCTGGCGCGGAAAGGTGGTCATGCCGCTGCCGGTGTCGGCGCTGACCTGCAAATAGCGGCTGGCGGCGGCAAACGTGCCCGCGGCCAACGGACAACCATTGGTACAACTGCCACTGCCTAACATCACGGCAAAAAAGCCGCCGCCAACGGTGACACTGCTGTGGGTTTCGGCCCAGATCAGCGCCCCGCCGCTGCCCGCGTCATAAATGGCAAAGTTCATCGGGTAGCTGCCATCGGCCACCGGATCGCCGTTACCATCTGCCAGAAAACCCTGGTAGCTAATCAGCCCCGGTACACCGCCGCCGCCCTGCACATCGGCCAACAACCGTCGCCCGCCGCTGACCACCACCAGCGCCAGACAGACCAACACAACACCTGTAATACTTAATACCTTTCGATTCATGTTTACCTCCAGACGTGACACGTGACGAGTGATGCGTGACACGTGACACACAATACCGATAACCGATAACCGATAACCGATTACTGCTCACTGCTCACTGCTCGCTGCTCACCGATCCCCCCTCACCCGGCAACATACGCTGCACGATTGCCAGCATGTCCGGCCATTCGCGGAAGTAGTGGACTTCACCCGTTGGCACGTATTGCACACGGCCGCGCCATTCGGTACGGCCGTACTCAATTTCCTGCGCCCAAATGCGAATGACAAACAGGTGGCCTGGCGAGGGGCTGCTTTGATCCATGCCGCCAGCTTAACCGGCAGCTATCGTGGGGGTGTCGAATGGAGGGACGGTAGGGGGGAGTGGTGTGACATGATGTGACCCGTGATGCGTGATGCGTGAGGTCTCTGTGTCACGCATCACGGGTCACGGGCTATCGCCCGCCGGTCTCGCAAAATGGTGCGGCGGCTGACGCCCAGGGCTTGCGCCAGGTCGTCGTCGGTGGCGGCGGCCCCCTGGGCGGCGGCTTCTTGCAGCAGGCGTTGGATGACCTGCTGGCGGCGGGCGGCAGGTGAGGCTGCCAGTTCATCGGCGACGGTGTAAAGCGTCCAGGTCACGGCCGTGTAATCGGCGCTGGTGAGGCGACGACCGGAGGGGACATCCGCTTTGACGAGTTGGCGTTGTTGGCTGTGGGTGTGGCGCCGCACGGCCGTCAGCACCTCCTGGTTGCGCGGGTTCAATTGCAGGAATGACGGCCGTTGGTCTGCGGGTAATGTGTTAGCCGTTTCCCATAACACCTGTTCCGCCAGCGCCAGTTGCCGCCGGGCCGGCGCCTCTTGCTTTTGCGCCAGAAAGGTCTGGTAGGCGGCATAATGTACCTGCTGCCGCGCATCCGGCGTGGTCTTGGGCGAGAGTAAAACAAGCGCCGCCTGCACCTGATCATACGCGGCCGCCACCTGCCCCTGCGCCAACAGCGCCAGGGCCAGGTCGGCCTGGGAAAAACAGAGATTGCTCTCTTCGCCTAATTCGGCGCGGATTTGCACGGCGGTTTCCAAATCCGCCACCGCTTCGGCAAAACGCCCTTCCTCAAAATAGGCAGTGCCACGGCCGTGTAGGGTATAACCCTCACTGCGCCGGCGCCCCATTTCCCGGTTCAGGGCCAGCGCCTCCGTAAACAGGGAGATGGCCTGCGCCGTCTGGCCCGTGTCCAGGTAAAGGTTCGCCAGGTTACTCAAATTGATCGCCTGCGACTGCCGATCACGGGTGAGGCGCAGCACAGCCAACGCCTGCTGGATGTGGTCAATGGCCGCGGCAAAATCGCCGGTCAGCGCATAGAGAGAGCCGAGGTTGCCCAGGCTGCTGGCCTGCGACCACAACTCGCCCACCTCCCGGCCTAAGGCCAACGCCTGCTGCCCGTAAGCAATGGCCTGCCGGTAATCCCCCATGCCCCAATGCACCGTCACCAGATTGCCCAGGGCCAACGTCTCCAGAGAACGGCTGCTTATCTCTCGGCTGGTGGATAACGCCTGTTGGAACAGGGCGATGGCCTGTGGAAAATCGTTCAGCCGCTGGGCCACAATCCCGGCCATGACATCGTTGTTAGCGACGCTGGCGGTATTGCCCAACTGCCGGTACAACTGCCCGGCCGCGGCCAGATGCTCACGAGCCGCCTGATAATTGCCCTGGTCGCGTTCCACCTGGCCCAACGTTTCCAGCAAGGTGGCCTGGGCGTCTGGTTCTGGCGTTAGTTGCAGACCGGCCTCTATGGTCTGCCGCGCCCGGGTAAAATCAGAAGTCTGCCAGTAAAACTTGGCCTGCAAAGCCAGGACATGCGCTAGTTTTGCCGGGTCGCCCAATTGCCCGGCCAGGGTATGCAGGTGGGCCAGGTCGGCCTCCTGGGCATCCCGTTCACCCATGGCTCCCAATGCGCGCGCCCGCCCTAACAGGGCCGCATACCGGTTTGGCCTATCGTCGGGCGGCAGGGCGGCCAATGCCTGGGTGAACAGGTCGCGGGCGGTGTGGTTGGCGTAACGGGGCAAACAGTCCTGCCCGGCTAAAAGGGCGTAGCGGGCCACGGCCGTGTTATCACCGCTTTCCTGGGCATGGTAGAGCAGGGACAGGGTGGCGTCGGGGCGGAGGAAGGCATAGGCGGCCAGGGCACGGCCGTGTAACTGCCGCCGCCGTTCATCCGGGGTATCCAGATAGACGGCGGCGCGCAGGGTGTCATGGCTAAACCGGTAGCCATTTTTTTCTAAAATGAGCAGGCGGCGCTCTTCCAATTCCCCGGCCAGGGTGGGCAGTTCGGCGGCGGGGATGCCGGTCATCACCGCCTCCCACAGGTCATAATCAAAGTGCAGCCCCAGGACGGCTGCGGCTTGCAACGACAACCGGGCAGCGTCTGACAACCGCGCCAACCGCTGCCGCTGCAAGGAAATCAGTTCCGGTTGGGCGGCGGGATCGTCCAGTTCCAGCAGACTTTGGGCGAGCAGCGGGTTGCCGCCGCTGGTCTGGTGCAGGCGGGCCAGCGCCGCCGTGCTTAATGTGCCCTGGCCTAAAGCCCGCGCCATTTCCGCCAATGCCTGCGGCTCTAAACCGGCCAGGCGCAGCACAACAGCGCCTTGCTGCTCCCAGGCAGTCAGGGTTTCCCACACGGCCGTTTGCTGGCGCAGTTCGCCCAAACGACCGCTGACGATGAGCAGCACCGACTGTTCCGCCAGCGCCGGTTGCAAATCGGTGAGCAGGGGCCACACGGCCGTGTCTGCCCACTGCACATCGTCCAAAATAAGCAGATGGGGGGCGATTTGTTGCAGGCCATCCAGCAGCAGACGCAGGGCGACGGGCAGTTGTTGTTCGCGGCGGCTGGATTTGGGCAGCGGGGCCAGGGTGAGTTCGCGGCCAATGGCGGGCACAATCTGGTCGGCCAGGGCGAGCGGCCAGGGGGGCAGCAGACGGGCCAGTTGTTGCAGGCGGGGGCGGGGCAGCACGGCCGTGAGCGCCTCGGCCAACGGCGCATAAGGCGCGGGCAAAACAAACTGTTCACCACGCCCCCAGCCCACCTGCCAGCCACGCCAGTCGGCGGACTGCGCCAACGACTCCAGCAGGCGGCTTTTACCCATGCCCGCTTCGCCGAGCAGCACCACCAGGCCGCCGCGCCCGGCGCGGGCTTCGTCTAGCCGGGCCAGCAGGTGGGTACGTTCGGCGGCGCGGCCGACAAAGGGGGTGGTGGTCAGGCCAACGGCCGTTTGCTGTTGCAGTTCCCATTCGGCCCGCAACTGGCGGGCTAACTGCTGCGTAGCCGTGGCGGGCGCTACGTTTAGTTCCACAGCCAGTAATTGTTGGAAGTTTTCGTAAACGACCAGGGCTTCATCCAGACGGCCCTGCCCGGCATGGCAGCGCATGAGGCCCCGTTGGGCGGCTTCATTGAGTTCATCCAGGGTGGCGAGACGGCCGTAATAACCGGTGGCTTCATCATATTGCTGTGCATTTTCGGCGGTCTCGGCCAGTTGCAGCAGGACGGCCGTCAGTTGTTCGCGCAGTTGTTCCCGTCGCCCCCAAATCCATTCGTCTTCAATTTCCGGTACCAGGTCGCCCAGGTATAAAACAACAGCATGGGCCGGTTCACTGGTGGCCAATCGGTCAAATTCCCACACGTCCACCCACAAATCGGGCGGCGACAGCAGGGTGATGGTTTCGGCCGGGGCGTCCAGCCAATGGTTGGGAACGGCCTGGCGCAGGCGGTAAAGGGCATCTGACAGAGCGCGGCGGCCCCGGTCGGGCGGGGTATCGGGCCAGAGGTGAGCGGCTAACCGGTCACGGCCGTGTACCTGCCCCGGATGCAGCAATAAATAGACCAGCAATCGCTGGGCGTGGCGTCCAGAAAGGTTGAGGGGTGGGTCGGCCTGAAAGCGACCGAGGAGGTAAATGGTTTGCACAAAAAAGGGGGGTTAGAGATTGGAGATTGGGAGATTGGAGATTGGGAGATTGGTCAATCTCTTAATCTCTTAATCTCCCAATCTCTCTCTTTTACCCATAACTGAATTTATACTTGACTCCCTCCGGGGTTTTGAGTTCTTGCCAGCCAAATTTGCCCAGGGATACATCGGGGCGGCGGCCGAAGGCTAACAGTTCGGCGGCGATGGCGGGGGCGGCGAGTACGGCCGTTTCTTCAAACAAATCTACCGGGTTCAGCCCCAATTTTTGGGCCACATGCAGGTAAACGGCCATGCCCACTTCCACTTTGCGTTTTTCGGGGATGGTGTAGTTGGCGATGGCGAAGCCGGTCAGGCCGCTGCGCAGCCAGTCGGCGTCGTTTTGGCGGGCGGCGATGGTGGCGGCGCGGTGGCCGTAGATGCCAAACAGGGAGCGGTGTTCGGGGGCCAGGGCGTCTTGAAATTGGGTGCGTTCGGCGGGGGTTACGGCCGTGAAGCGGGACACAATCCCCCGAATCTGCTCATCCACCGTGTACGGCAGCGGTTCGGCAAAATAAGCCACCACATCAATATCCCCCAACAAGGCGATGGCGTCTTCAATAAAGGTGTGGAGGGCGTTTCCGTTTTTCATGGCGTATTGTAGACATCCGATTTCTTGGAGAAATCGGATGTCTTGAATCCTCTACTCAATCAGACTCCGCCCGGTCATCTCCTCCGGCGGGTCAATGCCCAACAGCGCCAGCACGGTGGGGGCCACGTCGGCCAGGATGCCGCGTGGGCGCAGCCAGTAATTTTCGGCGCCGATGGCAAAAAAGTGGACGGGTTGGGTGGTGTGGTAGGTGTGCGGGCCGCCGGTTTGTTCGTTGATCATGATTTCACAGTTGCCATGATCGGCCGTGACCAGAGCGACGCCGCCTTTGGCGACAATGGCGTCCACCAATTTCCCGGCGCACTCGTCTACCGCTTCCACCGCTTTGACGGCTGCTGCCAGCACACCCGTGTGCCCCACCATGTCCGGGTTGGCAAAGTTGACCAGGATGAAGTCGTCGTTGTGGGTATGAATGCGGTTGAGTACGGCCGTAGCCAATGGATGGGCGCTCATCTCCGGTTGCAAATCGTAGGTTGGCACTTTGGGCGATGGTTCCAGGTGGCGCTCTTCGCCGGGAAAGGGCGTTTCCAGTCCGCCGTTGAAGAAGTAGGTGACATGGGCATACTTTTCCGTCTCGGCGGCGTGGAATTGCTGGCGGCCGGCTTTGCTCAATACCTCGGCCAGTGGATTGGTGATCTCCTGTTCGGGGAAGATCACGTCCACGTCAAAATTATCCTCGTAGGCGGTCATGGTCAGGAGGTGCAGGTCGGGGATGAAGCGATGGGGGAAGCCGTCAAAATCGGGGAAGAGGAAAGAAGTGACAATCTGGCGCATCCGGTCGGCGCGGAAGTTGGTGAAGACCAGGCAGTCACCCGGTTCCACGCGCACGTTTTTGTGGCCCACGTCAATGGCTACGGGCAGCACAAATTCGTCGGTGACGCCGTTGGCGTAAGAGGCTTCCAGGGCGGCCGTGGCGGACACGGCCGTCGCCCCCTCCTCCCCACGATGTAAAGCGATCACCTCGTACCCCTTTTGGATGCGCGGCCAGCGTTTGTCCCGGTCCATGGTGTAATACCGGCCACAGATGGAGGCAATTACGCCGGGATGTCCGGCTAAAAAGGTGTCCAGTTTGGCGGCAAAGGTGAGGGCGCTGTTCGGGGGAGTGTCACGGCCGTCGGTGATGAGATGGATGATCGGTTCGACGCCGGCCTTGTTGGCCCGTTCAATCAGGGCAAAGAGGTGGCTGCTGTGGCTGTGAACGCCGCCCTCGCCCAGCAAGCCGATCAGATGCAACTTGCCACCCCTGGCTTTCACCTGCTCAAGGGCATTCACCAGGGTGGGGATTTCAAAAAATGACCCGTTACGGATGGCCAGATTGATGCGCGTAAAATCCTGGTAGATGATGCGCCCCGCACCCAGGTTCAAATGCCCCACTTCGGAATTGCCCATTTGTCCATCGGGCAAACCAACTGCCTCGCCCGATGCATCCAATACCGCCCGCTCATAGTTCCGCAGCCAGCCATCGAAATTTGGCGTATGCGCCTGCACCACAGCATTACCATGCTCTCGTTCCCGAATCCCCCATCCGTCTAAAATAATCAATGCTACCGGTTTCCGACTCATTTCAATTTTCTCCTACATATCAGTATCAGTAGTATCGAAATGGGCGGAGTGGGCATCCTCAGATGCCCACCAGTTCGCATCCTCAGATGCGAACTCCGCTTCGATCTATTGAATATTATTCAGCGGCAGGGTGAACACAAACCGGCTGCCCACACCACCCTCGCCGGACTCCACCCAGATTTGCCCACGATGTGCCTCGACCGTCAGGCGGCAAAAGGCCAGCCCCAAGCCATAGCCGCGTGGCCGCCGCATTCCCGTCCGCTGTACCCGGGCAAAACGGTCAAAGATACGCTGGCGATCCGCCGGGGGAATACCAGGGCCGCTGTCTTGCACACTCACTTCCATCATGGGGCCGGCCAGAGTGACGTCTACCTGGATACGGCCGTTGTCCGGCGTGAATTTGATGGCATTGTCAATCAGATTGGTCAACACCCGCCGCAGGCGTTCGACGTCGGCCATCACCAGGGGTAAATCATCGGCAAAAGTGGCCTGGAACTGAATGGCGCGCCAATTGAGGCCCAACCGGGCCATGGCAATGACATCATCTATCAGCTGCCGGATGCAAACCGGTTCATAATCCAACTCCAGCACACCCGATTCCAGCCGGGAGACATCCAGCAGGGAATCTACCAAATCTTGCATCCGGGCATGGGCCAGCCGGGCAATATCCAGCAGTTCCCGGTTAGCCGCCAGCACCCCCTCCGGCAGTACCAACTCCAACATATTCAAGACGCTGTACATATTGCCCAGTGGGCTGCGCAGGTCATGGACAATCAGATCGCTCGTTTCCTGGCGCAACTGGTTCAGCGCAACCAACTGTTCATTTTCATCCAAAAGTGAGGATAACTGTCGCAAATCGCCCCGATTCGTCGCTATTTCCGGCCGGCCGGTCTCATGCATGGCGCGCAGCCGGGCGCTGAGTAAGGCCAGCAAATTCAGGCTGATGGCAGGTTGCGCTTGCAGCAGTTGATAGAATCCGGCACGCTCAATGCGCAGCAGTCGGGTGGGTTCCAGGGCTATCAGGGACGCCCAACGCGGTTTGTTTTCCAACAGCGCCATGTCGCCCACCACCTCACCGGGCAGCCGAAAGAACACATAGTCTGGCTGGCTGAATTTGCCTTTGACAACGGCAACGCGCCCGGCCCAGACAATGTAAAGGGCGTCGCCGTCATCCCCTTCGCAAAAGATGATGTCGCCAGGGCCAAAACGCTGTTCCGTGATCAATTCTTGCAGCAGACGCCGGTCAAGCGAGGTCAGAATTCTTACCAGGCTGTTGGCCGCGGCCATGTCTACCACGCCACCATCAGACGGTTCGGTGGTGCGGATACGTTGCAGTTCGGCGTCAGTTACCTTTTGGGCCATCATTTATGGGTAATCTGGTAATTGGGTAACTGAGTAATTGGGCAATTACGCAATTACTCAGTTACCCAATTACACAATATAGGGCGTACTTGCCCCGGTTTTGGCCATGCCTTTTTCATCTAACGAAACATCAATGCAGGCGGGCAGGCCGCTGGCAAAAGCGCGGGATAGGGCGGGGCCGATGTCGGCCGGGTTGTCCACGTGTTCGCCATAACCGCCCATGGCGGCCACAATTTTATCATAGCGGGTGGGGGCCAGTTTGGTGGCGATGGCCCGCTCTTCGCCAACCATGTTCACCTGCGGCCCGCGAATTTGCCCCCATCCGGCGTCGTTGCCAACGATGGCGACGATGGGTAAGTTATAACGCACGGCCGTGTCAAACTCAAAACCATTTAGCCCAAATGAACCATCACCGCTGACGATCAGCACCTTTTTCTGCGGGTACAGGTGTTGGGCGGCAATGGCAAAGGGGGCGCCCACGCCCAGGCAGCCCAGCGGGCCGGGGTCCAGCCATTGGCCGGGCACGGTTACGTCCAGCACTTTGGCGGCGGCGCTGACAATATCGCCGCCGTCACCGACGACAATCATCGCTTCATTCAGCATTTTGTTGATTTCGGCGGCAAAGCGGAAATGGTTGACGGGGGCGTCATCCAGCGCTTCCCAGGCAGCCTGTTGATCGCGCTTTTTCGCTTCCCAACCGCGCACTTCGTCCAGCCAACCGCCCCAACGGATGCCTTGCAGCCCTTCGCTGAGCGCCTCCAGCACCAGCCGCGCATCGGCGAGCATGGCCACGTCGGCCTGGCGATTGTGGTGCAGTTCGGCGGCGTCGTTTTCAATCTGGATCAGTTTGGCGTTGGGATTCCACCCCTCCAGCCCGTATTTCAGGCGGAAGTCCAGCGGTGTGCCGATGAGCAGCACGGCGTCGGCTTCACGCAGTGCTTTGGAGCGGGCAGCTTTGCCACAGTGGGGGTGGGTCATGGGCAAGGTGCCCCGGCCCGCGCCATTGGTGAAAACGGGCACGGCCGTTTGCTCCGTAAAGTCCCGCAGGGCATCGCTGGCCCCGTCCCAATACACCTGCATCCCGGCAATCAGAATCGGCTTTTGGGCGCTGCGCAAAATTTCAAACATGGCTTGAATGGCGCTTAGTTCTGGCTGAACCGGTTCGGCCACAAATTGGGGAGCGATTTCCGGTACGTCTATGGCATTAAACAGCACGTCAAAGGGCAGTTCGATGAAAACGGGGCCGGGCCGTCCGCTCAGCGCCAGTTTGAAGGCGTCGGCCAGTTGCGCCGGGATTTCTTCCGTTTTTTGAATGGTGAAGCTGGCTTTGGTGAAGGTCTGGAACATCTCGGTTTGCGGCATTTCTTGCAGCGCGCCCCGGCCCCGCGTGCGCAGGGGGGCGGCGCCGCCGAAGAGGATCATGGGACTGCGCGCCTGGTAGGCATTGGCTACGGCCGTGACCGCATCCGTCACCCCCGGCCCGGCGGTGACAATGGCCGCACCGATGTTGCGCGTCAGCCGGGCATAGGCGTCGGCAGCGTGCCCGGCGGCCTGCTCGTGCCGGAAATCAATCACCCTGATGTTGTTGTTCAAACAGCCTTCATAGACGGGCGCAATGTGGCCGCCGCAGAGGGTGTAGAGCGTGTCTACCCCCTGCGCCGCCAGCGCCCGCGCTACCAGTTCACCGCCGTGTGTGAAATGCATGTTAACTCCTTTTCAGACCCTAAGGGTTTCAGAAAACCCTTAGGGTCTAAATCCATCATAAGCCGGTGGCGCATTGTCATGGTCGTCAATCTCCCAGGTTTTACGCCAGAGGGAGTATGCGCCGTCAATTTTGATCGTCTCGCCGCTGATGTAGGCAGCGGCGGGGGAGAGCAGGAAAACGATGGCTGCGGCCGTTTCGCTTTCCGTGCCCATGCGTTTGTAGGGAATGTCTTTAATGACCAGGGGCAGGAACTCTTTTTTGACGTAGTCGGGGTATTTTTCCAGGCCGCTGGAATTGATGACGCCGGGGGCAACGGCGTTGACGCGCACGCCCGACCGCGCCCATTCGACGGCTAATGTTTTGGTCAGGTTTTCCACCCCGGCGCGGGCAGCGGCGGAATGGGCCATGCCGGGGTAGCCGCGCCACTGGTCAATGAGCATGCTGACGATGACGCCGCCGTGCTGGTGCATGTGTTGGGTATACGCTTCGCGGCACATGAGGAAGGTACCGGTGAGGTTGGTCTCCACAACGGCCGTGAACCCTTTCAAGGTAATCATCTCTGCCGGGCTGATAAACTGGCCGCCGGCATTGTTCACCAGCCCATGCACGGCTCCCCGCTCGGCCAATACCTGGGCAAACAGGTTTTGCACCTGGCTTTCCTCGCGGATGTTGCAGGGTACGGCCGTGACGCCGCCCCCACTTTGGCTAATTTCCTGGCGCACCGTTTCCAGTTTGTCAGGGTCGCGCCCGGCAATGACCACGTGCGCCCCCAATGAGGCCAGTTCATGGGCGGCGGCGCGGCCAATGCCGCTGCCGCCGCCGGTGACGATAATGGTCTGCCCGGCAAATAAATCGGGGCGGAAGATGGAGTGGTAGGTCATGGGGTTTCCTCGTCTTGGGGCACGGCCGTTTCATCTGCGGCCGTTTTACCTATGGCGGCTGCTTCGATCACAGATACTTCCAACTTAACTTCCTTTAATTCTCGTTTGAGTAGTCGGCGTGGTGCGCCCGGCTCAATTCTGATCTCGGCCAGCTTGAGGATGAAGCTGGACAACAATCCCAGGCCAATGACAATGTATAAGGTGGTAAACAATTTGGTGAAGGGGGTTGTAGGGGAAAGGTCGCCATAGCCGACAGTAGCCAGGGTAACGACCGTAAAATAGAAAGAATCAACCCACGACCAGTGTTCAAATTCATGGTAAAACACCGTACCTAACAGAATAACAGCCAACACCGTCCAAAAAAGGCCGCGAAATTCTTTATCTTGCCAACCGCCTTTGATCCGTCGCCAGGCCTGGACGGCAAAAAAATAGAGCGCGATCATGGCTGTCCTTCCTGCAACTGCTGTAGGATAGATGCGACGTTGGCGGGCTGCCAGCCGGGTGGCTTGAGCAGTTTACCATCGGCGCGGCGGGGGCCGCTCAGTTTTTCCATGTTGGCGCGGTGAACTTCGGCGTAGACGGCGTCGGCGTTGATGCCCAGGGTGGCAAAGGTGCCATAGACGACGTAGAGCAGGTCGGCCAGTTCGTGCGCCAGGGGGGTCAGGTCTACGGCCGTGTGCAATTCCCCATGCAGCGTGGCAAAGGCGGCCATAACTTCCTGGTATTCCTCCTCAATCAGGGTGCGCCGCAGAGACAGGGTGTCTGGGTGCGGGATGGTGGGGGCGGTTGGCGTGGCTTCCAGCGCGGCGTGGAATTCGACGATCTTTTCAAAATTGGTTTGGGGCATAACAAACCTCGGATATGAGTTGGGATAAGGGCATGTCGGCCAGAGAAGACAGGCAGTAGTCGGCCAGGGAAAAGTCGAGGGCGTGGGTCATGTTGTTGGGCACGGCCGTGACCCACATTCCCGCCGCCTTGGCCGCCCGCACGCCGTTGAGCGAATCTTCCAGTGCCAACGCCCGATTGGCCGCTGCGCCCAATTGCGCCAGGGCAAAATGGTACACTGCCGGGTCTGGTTTGGGGCAGTCGTCCACGTCATCCCGGCAGGCCACCACCGCAAAATAAGGAGCAATGCCCAGCCGCTGCAAATGTTCGTCCACCCAATGGTGAGGCGAACTGGAAGCCAGGCCAATGGGCAGCCCCATCGTCTGCGCTGCCTGCAAATAGGCCATGACGCCGGGCATGATCGTCTCCTGGGCCAACAATTCCCGGTCGCGTTGGCGGCGATGGGGTTCAATGGCGCGGCGGTCTACGGGGTGGCCGACGGCCGTTTCCAGATAGGCGAAGGGGTCAAAGGTGATGGCGCCGATGTGCTGCTGCCACACGGCCAGGGGGAAAGGGACGCCATACGATAAAAATACCTCTTGCCAGGAGAGGTATTCGGTGAATTCCGTGTTGAGGATCAGGCCATCAAAATCAAAAATGAGTGTGTCTATCATGCTTTTTGTCTGTGCCAGGTATCAATCTGGGGGCTGATTATACCCTTTCGCTTATTCGTTTCCCAACCTGAAACGGGCGGTTGAAACCGCAGCGACAGAGAGCAAAGTCGGCCTGCGCCGACTATGGCAAATTATGGCAGACCGCGCAGGCGGTCTTCGCCTGGTGTTGCCGCGAATTTATTCGCCAGGCGCGGGCACATCGGGCATTTAGAAACATGAAAATGTGGTGTTTGTTGTGCCCGGTGCGTGGTTTAGCGCGGGCTAAGGGGAAAGTGAATGGGTTGTATGGATTTTCACAAGGGGCTGCCGGATAATGGGCGCATGGAAGAACGACACAAGTTGACGCGCTTTGCCTGGCTTTCGATTGTCACGGCCGTGTTCACCATCTTTCTCAAGGTGACGGCATACTTGCTCACCGGGTCGGTGGGGTTGTTGAGTGATGCGTTAGAGTCGGGAGTGAATCTGGTTACGGCCATATTTGCCCTGCTCATCCTCACCATTGCCGCCCGCCCGCCGGACGAGGAACACGCCTACGGCCACAGCAAAGCGGAGTATTTTGCCGGGGGTGTGGAAGGGGGGCTGATTATGGCGGCGGCGTTGATCATTGCGGTCACGGCCGTGCCCCGCCTGATTAACCCGCAGCCATTGGAACAGTTGGGGCTGGGTCTCGCCGTTTCTGTGGTGGCGGCGGCGGCCAATGGGCTGACAGCGTTTATTTTGCTGCGGGCGGGCCGCCAGTATCGTTCGCTGACGTTGACGGCGGACGGCCGTCATCTGCTAACCGATGTGTGGACAACAGGCGGGGTGCTGTTGGGGCTGGCGGTGGTGGCCCTCACCGGCTGGCTGCGGCTGGATGCAATCATTGCCCTGGCGGTGGCGGCCCAAATCACCTACACCGGCTTTGGCCTGCTGCGGGAAGCGGTGAATGGGTTGATGGATGTGGCCTTGCCGGATGAGGAAGTGGCGGTGGTCACGGCCGTGCTGGATAGCTTCCGGGAGCGGGGCATCCAGTATCACGCCTTGCGTACCCGCCGCAGTGGGGCACAGCGTTTTGCTTCCGTTCACATTCAAGTGCCGGGGGATTGGAGTGTGCAGAAAGGGCATACATTGTTGGAAGAGATTGAGTGTGCATTGCACGGCCGTCTGGCCCCCATCACCATCGTTACCCACCTGGAGCCGCTGGAAGACCCCGTTTCCTGGGAAGACATTCCGCTTAATCGGGAATTTGGGTAGGGGAATGGAGATTGGGAGATTGGGAGATTCAATCTCCAATCTCCAATCTCCAATCTCTAATCTCCAACATCTTGTTGTATACTTCCCACCCATGAACATCGTCCTGCTTTCCACATATGACCTGGGCCACCAGCCGTTTGGGTTGGCGTCGCCGGCGGCGTGGCTGGCGGAGTGGGGAGCGGCGGTGACGTGTGTGGATGTGGCCGTGCAGCCAATGGCCGAAGCCATACCCACCCTGAAATCGGCCCAACTCATTGCCCTGTATCTGCCCATGCACACGGCCACGCGGCTGGCGGCGGCGCTGCTGCCCCGGCTGCGGCGGCTGAATCCCACTGCCCACCTGTGCGCCTATGGCCTCTATGCGCCCATGAATGAGCCATACCTGCGCCAACTGGGGGTGCAGACGATTTTGGGTGGGGAATTTGAGCAGGGATTGGTGGACTTGGCGGCGGCGCTGGCGGCGGCGCCGCCGATTGCCCTGCCGCCGGTTTCGCTGGCGCGGCAGCAATTTCGGCTGCCCGCGCGCGCCGGGCTGCCGGGCCTGGAGCGTTATGCCCATTTGCAGTTGAACGGGGCGGGGCAACAGGTGGTGGGGTATACGGAGGCGTCACGCGGCTGCAAACATCTGTGCCGCCATTGCCCGGTGGCGCCGGTGTATAACGGCCGTTTTCGCATCGTTCAGCCAGAGATTGTGTTGGCCGATATTCGCCAGCAGGTGGCGGCGGGGGCGCAGCATATTACCTTTGGCGACCCTGACTTTTTCAATGGCCCGGCCCATGCCCGGCATGTGGTGACGGCGCTGCACCGCGAATTTCCGCAGGTGACGTATGATGCGGTGATCAAGATTGAACATTTGCTGCGCCATGCCGATTTGCTGCCGCTGCTGCGGCAGACAGGCTGTCTGTTTATCACCAGCGCGGTGGAGTCGCTGGATGATGCTGTCTTACAGGTTTTTGACAAACAGCATACGCGCGCCGATTTTTTGCAGGCGTTGGCCTTGTGCCGGGCGGCGGATTTACTGCTCGTGCCTACATTTGTGACCTTTACGCCCTGGACGACGGCGCGGGGTTATGCCGCTTTTCTGGCGGATTTGGAGGCGTTGGGGCTGGTTGATCTGGTGTCGCCGATTCAGTTAGCCATCCGGCTGCTGATTCCGGCGGGGTCGAAGTTGTTGGAACTGGCAGCGGTGCGGGATTTGGTACGGCCGTTTGACGAAGCGGCATTGGTCTATCCCTGGGCACACCCAGACCCGGCGGTGGATGCGCTGTATGAGGCGGTGTTTACCCAGGTGAAGGCCAGCCAAAACGCCGGGGAACCGCGCCGGTTGACCTTTGAGCGCATCTGGCAGGCGGCAACGGCCGTGCTGCCCGCCGCCGACATCCCCGCCCGCACCCTTTCGCCAGAGCCGGTCTTTGTGCCCACGCTCAGCGAAGAGTGGTACTGATGTGCGGAACCATTTGCGGAGCAGTTTGCTTCCGATTTCGTTTGATGGATACAGGTGACACGATCTTAAACAAATGCTGCTCCTGCCTGTCCCAAAGATGAGGCGCTACCTGTCCTAAAGATAAGGGACATAAAGAGACCCGCCATAGTATTGTGTGCGCAACAAGCAAACAAAAATATCAGGCAGAAGGAGTAGCAAATGAATATCCAAACATATCTGGATAGAATCAACTATCGTGGGCCATTGAAACCAACCCCCAACACTTTAAGGGAGCTACAAGTAGCGCATTTACACACAGTTCCATTTGAGAACCTGAGCATTCATAATGGGGAAACCATCGTTTTGGCGGACGAAGCGCTGTATGCCAAGATTGTGACCCGCCGGCGTGGTGGGTTTTGTTATGAGTTAAATGGCTTGTTTGCCGCCTTACTGCGCGCTTTGGGTTTTCAGGTCACCATGCTCTCCGCCGCCGTCGCCAGAGATGAATCCTCTTACGGGCCAGCGTTTGACCATATGACGCTGATGGTGGAACTTGAGGAGCGTTGGCTGGTAGATGTGGGTTTTGGGGATTCATTCCTGGAGCCGCTGCGCCTGGATAGTCGCCAGGAACAGGCGCAGGATAACAATCATCGTGCTTTTCATATTCAGGCAGATGGCGCATACTGGCGCTTGAGCCAGAGAGACCATGACGGCGACTGGTCGCCACAATTTCGGTTTACCCAAACACCGTACCAGTATGCCGACTACGCCGCCATGTGCCATTATCACCAGACCTCACCAGAATCACATTTTACGCAGCGTCGCATTTGTTCCCGCGCCACCCCAGAAGGACGCATCACCTTGAGTGGGATGCGGCTGATAACAACAAAAAATGGTGAGCGACAAGAACAAGAATTAGCTGATGAAGCAGCCTATACAGAGGCGCTGTGGACACACTTTGGCATTGTCCTGGTACGTTAACGGCCAAGACCACCTTCGCGGTCTTATGAACGGACATTGCGCCAGCCGGGGGTGGCCTGCCAGGGGTCTGGTTGGGTGGTAGGGTCGGCAGCTACGGCCGTGCCCACTTTCCCCTTTCCCGCGCCATGCAGCAGTTCAAACACGGCCGTGCCCACCCATTCCGCCGCTGATACGTCGGCAGCGGGCGACCAACCTGCCATATGTTCCTGCAAATAGCCGGTGCTGGTGTGCCCGGCGCGGAAATGGGGTTCCTGCAAAATTGCCAGCAGGTAGGGGATGTTGGTGGTAATGCCCAACACGGCCGTTTCCCGCAGCGCCCATTCCATCTTGGCTATGGCTTCGGCGCGGTCGGCCCCCCAGGTGATAATTTTGGCCAGCATGGGGTCATAGTAGGGGGTTACGGCCGTGCCCGATTCAATGCCATCATCCACGCGCACGCCAGGGCCGGACGGCCGTTGGTAATGGGCAATCTCGCCAATAGAGGGCATAAACTGGTTCGCCGGGTCTTCGGCATACACCCGGCACTCGATGGCGTGCCCCCGCTGGCGAATATCGGCCTGGGTAAAGGGCAGCGGTTCCCCGGCGGCAATACGAATCTGCCACACCGCCAAATCCAGCCCCGTCACCAACTCCGTCACCGGATGCTCCACTTGCAGCCGGGTATTCATCTCCAAAAAGTAAAAATCCCCCTGCCCATCCACAATAAACTCCACCGTACCGGCATTGGTATAGCCCGCTGCCTGCGCCAGGGCCACCGCCGCCTGCGCTATCCGCTGCCGCAGCCCCTCGTCCCGAATGACGGGCGCGGGGCTTTCCTCAATGATCTTCTGGTGGCGGCGCTGGATGGAACATTCGCGCTCAAACAGGTGCAGCACACGGCCGTGCTGGTCGCCCAACACCTGAATCTCCACGTGATGAATCTCGGTGAAATACTTTTCCACCAGGATGTGGTCATCGCCAAAGGCCGAGCGGGCTTCGCTGCGGGCGGCCTGCACCGCCCCGGCAAACTCATCCGCCGACCAGACCACGCGCATCCCTTTGCCGCCGCCGCCGGCGCTGGCCTTGATGAGGATGGGATAGGGGATGTGGGCGACGGCCGTTTGCAAAGCCGTCACACTTAGCCCCGCGCCATCCACGCCGGGGGCCACCGGTACGCCGGCGCGAATCGCCAGTTCACGGGCGTTGGCTTTGCTGCCCAGGCTGGTCATCGCCTGCGGCGTGGGGCCAATAAAAACAATCCCCCGCGCTGCACAGGCTGCGGCAAAACTGGCATTTTCACTGAGAAATCCATAACCGGGATGGATGGCCTGTGCCCCACACTGCCCGGCAATACTCAGGATTTTTTCCTGGTTGAGGTAGGTTTCACCGGCGGCGATCCCCGGCAGCCGGTACGCTTCATCGGCCAGCCGCACCCAGGGCGCGTCGGCGTCGGCGTCAGAATAAATGGCTACGGCCGTGACGCTCAACTCCCGACACGCCAAAATAACACGCCGGGCAATCTCACCACGATTGGCAATGAGGATTTTAGTGAACATAGGGCAAGAGATTGGAGATTGGAGATTAGAGATTGGTCAATCTCCAATCTCTAATCTCCAATCTCCGCCATTTTTAGCGTTTTTCAAAAAACCCGGTTCTTCCGAATCCATCGCCGGGCATAATCCACCGCCGGGCGCTGCAAAAACAGGCGGCACTCGGCCAGCCCCACCGTGCCGATGGTCACGGCTTCTTCCCGTTCAAAATCGGCGCCCAGGTCGGCGAAATCGTCGGCGTTGTAGGCGTAATCGGTGAACCAGGTCCAGGTCTGACGGCCGTCGGCCCATACCGGTGCTCCCTGCCGTTCCGTGCCTACCACGCCAGAACGCACCTCGCCCAAATGAAACGAGGTGTTGTTGGCATAACCCACACCCAACAGCAGCACCCAACCATCCAGATCATACAGTCGCGCCAGTGGCGACTGTTCCCCCATCCCCATTTCCAACGTATGGTTGGCGGTGATAAAGGCGGCCTGCTGCCCCCAGGCGGCAAAGGAAACCTGTGGGTGGTCACTGCGCAAGACGCCGGGCCAGCGGCGAAACGTCTCAGCAATGACGCCCATGCCCCGTGTGGGCGTCACCGCCGGGTCGTAGGCGGGCATGATCTCCCGCACCGCTTCGTGCCACACCTCCGGGATGGGTGGATTCTGCCAGTTGGCCGGGTCAGATAAATCACTGGAATGGGTGGGCATCACCAGCGTCCCCTGCTCCGTCAGTACCTCTTGCAATGCCTGAATCACGGCTACCGGCCCGCCGGGTACATACCCGATCTGGCTCAGCGAAGAATGGACAAGCAGCGCCATGCCCGGCGTTACCCCCAACCGGTGCAAATCCTGCACCAGATGTTGGCGGCTGAATGGCTGTGGAGAACGGAAGATAACGGATGCTTCGCTCATGGAGTAATTGGGTAATTGGGTAATTACCTCATAATTTTGCCTGAATGGCTGCCTTAATCGCCTGCAAACGGCCGTTCAACTCTGGCTGCCCAGACTGAGTGGCCTGGGTGATGATCTGGTCTATCATCGCCACCAGTTCCGGCGAGAGCATATGGCGGTTGGCGTCCAGGATGGCTGCTTCCTCGGCAGGCGTTTCTGCTTCGATCAGGTGGTTGATCAATTGAATTTCCGGCGGCATCTGGTCTTCTACCAGGCCGATGATCGCTTGCTGGATTTCGGTCAGGGCGGCAAAATCGGCCTGTCGCCCTTTTTGTTCCGCTTCGGCCAGGCGGGCGGAAAGGACGTACATGAACGCTTCGTCCAGTTTGTCGGCGTGGTGGTGTACGGCCGTCGCCTTATCCGGCGCATCCAGCAGCAGTTGTAAGGTCTGATTGGCTTCTCCCAACACCTGCCGCGAGGCGTTTTGCATCTCCTCGTATATTTTCAGGAATTCCTCGCGGTAATTGGTCAGCCGCACGGCCGTTGCCTTGTCCCCCTTCTTTTCGGCAGCTTCAATGGCGGTCGTCAGGTCGCCAAAAAATTCATAACGCAGCGCCCCCTGCCCGGCCATGACCAAGGCCTGCACCACATCTTCATCTTCCTGGTTGGCAATGACGTGTTTCGCCAGCAGTTGCGGCGAAAGGCCACCTTGTTGTTTGGCTTCCCGGCTCAATTTGTGAATGGCAATCTGGCGTTGTTCCAGGCGGCGGCCTACGGCCGTTTCCGTCATCAACCGCGCCCGCAAATTGGTCATCGCCACCATCTGCTTTTCGTCATTGGCCTGCGCCGCCGCATCCACAAAACTTTGCAGCATGGCAAAAAAGGTCTCGTCAATTTCACTTACCCGCTCTTTAATCAGGTAATCCTGCACATCCTGGTCGGCCTGGATAAGGGTGCGCAGCAGTTCCACCTGCTTTTGCTGCCGTTCGATCATCTCTTTGGTAATGCCTTCCGTTTCCAGCACCTTTTCCATAAAGGTTTGCATGTTGATGATCAGTTGCGGTTGCAGCATATAAGCGCGACGCTCTTCCGGCGGCAGGCTGTTCATCACATCCTGCGTCATCCGGCCGATCAGCTGTTCGCGCTGCACCTGGTTCAGGTGCAGTTCCTGCGGCAGGTAAATCATAAACAATTCATGGTCGGCATCATGGTAGGCCAGAATGGAGGACATTTGCCCGCCGGCGCCGCAGTTGGGGCAGACGGCCACGTTGAGCGAGCCACTAAGCAAACGCTGTTTCAATTCCGGGGTACGGCGGGCATCCACCAGTTGGTGAACTTCGGCCCGGTAGGGCGCCCCACAGTTGGGGCAGGTGATTTGGGTGATCATAAGTTCTCCGTTTTTATTCGTAATCCGTAAACCGTAATCCATAATCCGATTACGGGTCACGCATCACGGGTTTAATCGCGTGGTAAGGAAAAAGTAAACGTCGCCCCAGGGCCGTCGGGGTTGTTGTGAAACCAGATACGGCCGTGATGCGCTTCCACGATTGCCTTCGATAAATACAGGCCCAGCCCGGTGCCTTCGGCCTTGCGGCTGAGGGCGTTGTCCAGGCGGGCAAACTTCTGAAAAATACGGTGCTGTTGATGGTCAGGAATGCCAATGCCGCTGTCTCGCACGGAAATGGTGACGTGCTGCGGATGCACCTGACCGCTAATGACGATGGGGCCGCCGTCCGGCGCATATTTCAAGGCATTGCTGACCAGGTTGTTGAGTACCTGCGTCAGCCGCCGTTCGTCGCCCACTACCAGGGGAAAATCTTCATCAAACTTCAGGATAAAACGATGATTTTTGGCCTGGCTGCCAAATTTGCGGGTGACGTTGGCGGCAATTTCTGGCAAAAAGACGTCGTCGCTCACTTCCAAATTAAACGTGCCCGCCTGCAAACGAGAGACTTCCAGCAAACTGTCAATCAGGTCGTTCAGGTTATCCGCCTCTTCTTCGATGACGGTCAGGGAATCTTCCACGATTTCCGGCGACCAGTTGGCGTCCTGGCGGCGCAGGGTGCCGGCATACCCTTTGATGATAGAAACGGGCGTTTTCAGTTCGTGGCTGACGACGGAGATGAAGGTTTTTTGCAGTGATTCTTCCTCGCGGTAGCGGGTCAGGTCGCGCACGTTGGCGATGATGTCGGTCATACGGCCGTCGCTGTCCATCAGCGGCGCGTAGGTAATGCCCAGGCTGATCATGTCACCGCCGGTTTCGGATTCGGAGTACGGCCGTAACAAATCCCCTTCCACGTACAGATGCGCCGCGCCCGGCAGGGGCCAGCCATTGGCCAGCGCCCCCTGCAAATCCATGGCCGTTTTCAATGTGCGCCATTGGAAAATCTCGTCATGGTGATGGCCGATAACAGAGGCAGACGGCCGTCCTGTCATCCGGCTGAGCGCCTGGTTAAACACCGTAATCCGCAGTGCCGGGTCCAAAATCATCACCCCATCCGCGCTTTGTTCGATGATGGCGTCCAACCGCTGCTTTTCCTGGTTCACCTGCTGA